>JBKEAG010000200.1:0-2172 GCA_047972025.1 Moheibacter sp. | reverse complement strand
CATCATAAAATGTAAAGTTGGCGATTTGCTTTTCTACTTTAGTCCCTGTGAGTTTATCTTGCGTAGTGGGAACATTACTCAATACTTTGAATTCTCCCAAATGCGAATTGAATTTGATTTTCGCGCCGTCGATGACCAATAATTGTTCTTCAATAGCCACATCTTCTTTTTCCTGTTCGTCTCTTACGGCTTCCATTTCTTGGCTTCCTGCCTGAGCTTCCCGGTTGATTTCACGCATTTGTTTTTCTTCGGGTGTACTCATTTGTCCGATGGTAGGAATAGAGTTGTACTCTTCCTCTCGGGCTTTTCGCTCTTCTACTTGCTGTATTAAAGACTTTTTTCTGAACCAAGACATAGGATGTTGTGATTTATTGGGTTAGACATTGCAGAGACAGTCATTTTAACCTATATTCAATAACATGGTTCAATTTTATTAAAAATACAATGTGGAAAACGAACATCTACAGAATCTTTTAAAGTATATGTTTTAATGCTGTCGATTTTACCTTCTTTACTATAATATTTCCATTCTCCAAATTTGAAATTGTTTTTAACTTCGCCTTCTTCTTTTATACTTGCTTTATCCCCATAATAATCTTTCCAAAACCCATTACCCTTTTTAAATAGTATTTCATATTCACTACTTACAAATACTCCGTCTATATTCCCACCTTCATCATGGTTATACATTTTTTTACACATAATACCGTTGCTCCAGTCGCAAAAATAGCCAATAGGTTTCCCCGAGTAAATACTAACATCTACTCCTTTAAATTCCTCTAACCTTAAGTTTAATTCTACAGAAGATACAGTCCTACCATTAAAGAATAATTCCCCATCTTTTATCCGATATTTTTTAAGGACTTCAGATATGGTCAAACCAGTATTAATCATACTATCCAGTATTTGCAAAGAATCAACTTTCCAAAATACAATCGAGTCAAAATCTTCTTTTACTATAGTTTTTTCAGTTTGTACCTTAAGATAAGACGAGTTGCTTATATAAGATTTATTATTGCATGAAAAAACAACTAATAGTAGAAGAAATTTAAAAATCTTAATCATCATTATAAATATAGTTTTAAGTCTTTCAGCATTAAATCCCATTGATATTTATGGAAAGTTATCCTTTTATTTGGGTTATTTGTATAATTTCTAGGGGTGGAACAATCGTGGTCTTGTATATAATCCATTATGTTTTCAGTTGAAACTTTCTTCAAACGAATATTATTCAACTTAATTATTTCAATTTTATCCTGATGATTTTTGATTAAATTAGAATACATTTCAATTGATTTTTTCTCAGTATATATATTATTATTCAGTATAGAAATATTTTTTTCTATTTGTGGAGAAGTTCCATATTGATTTTTATAATCGATAGTTTGTTTTAAGTCTTTTTTATCATCCTCTAATCCTTTTTTATGATTTTCAAGTTTGATTTTATATTCATTTATTTTACTTCGGCTTTCTTCTATTTCATCATTGCTAGAAATTAATGTACATTGTTCATTTTTATCTAAAAATGTGTGCAGCAACCCCAAAACGTGACCTATTTCATGAGACCATGTGGAAATATTATTTGAAATACCATCTGCATACATAATTAGAGTATTAGCGTCTTTTGGGTAGGTGCTAATATTATCTAAACTAGACATAAATATAAATATTCCATTTCTTCTTGATGGAGTTGGGTATAACTTTGTAAATCTGCTTTCAAAATATGATAAAGCATTATCGTTTAATTTATTCTTTGTTTCGTCATATACCCCTTCCCTTACAAGGGTTTGTATTCTGAAATCTAATTTATCTAATTTTCCAAATTTCGGGTCTTCTCTATATATTTTACACTGAATTAATGCTTGATTAAAACACTTTTTATTTAGATACTCTTCAAGAGCATCATATCCTCCAATTTTATTAATTTGTAAGTCAATATTTTGAATATCATTTGCTATACTGGCATCTTTAACATATACCATTCTCAAACCCAACACATTATTTTCTACACCTTCATTCTTCATCACATTGAGTTTCCCTACGATTTTTCCATCAGGAGACTTTACATTTATGGCGGTATCGGCTGTAAGCGGAGTATCGCAGGTAATAATAATCTCAGTCCCACCATTCCAAGTGTCGAAAAGCGTAAGCGTGTCCGGTATTACTTTTATT
>JBKEAG010000106.1:0-12323 GCA_047972025.1 Moheibacter sp. | reverse complement strand
GAGGGGCAAATTGCCTTATTTACTTTTAGAATCAATCATTTAACAGGACATTTGAAACAAAATCGTAAAGATTTTGCTACGGAAAAATCCTTGGTGAGATTGGTAGGTAAAAGAAAAAGTTTATTGGATTACTTAAAGAAAAAAGACATCGAAAGATACCGTGCGATTATCGCAGAATTAGGTCTTCGTAAGTAGTTCAAATCAACAACAAATAATAAGGGCAATTGCAAGATTGCCTTTTTTTATTTACAGTTTTAAGCTCAGGTATGTTAAGTAGAAAATTATAGAAAGACTATAAATATATTCGGTAAAACAAACGGTTTTACCAAGACGAATTTAAAATTTAGAAAAAAGATGATTCCACAAGCAATCACAGAAAAGATTACTCTGGCAGATGGTAGAGAAATCACAATAGAAACGGGAAAGTTAGCCAAGCAAGCAGACGGTTCCGTTGTAGTAAAAATGGGTGAAACAATGTTGTTGGCAACGGTTGTTGCAAACAAAGAAGCTAATGAGGGTGTTGACTTCCTTCCTTTGACAGTAGATTACAGAGAGAAATTTTATGCCGGAGGTCGGATTCCTGGAAACTTCTTTAGAAGAGAAGCAAAGCCTTCTGACAATGAAGTTTTGACCATGCGTTTAGTAGACCGTGTATTACGCCCACTTTTTCCAGATGATTTCCATGCGGAGGTCCAAGTAATGATTTCTTTGATTTCGTATGATAAAGACGTATTAGCCGAATCATTAGCTGGGTTGGCGGCATCAGCAGCAATTGCACTTACTGATATACCATTCAATGGACCTATGTCTGAAGTTAGAGTTGTACGAGTAGATGGAAAATTGATGGTAAATCCAAGTTTGGAACAGTTACAGAAAGCTGATTTGGACATTATGGTAGGTGCTACCAAGTCATCTATTGTGATGGTAGAAGGAGAAATGAAAGAGATTTCTGAGAAAGAAATGTTAGAAGCGATTACTTTTGGACATGAAGAAATCAAAAAGCAAGTTGAAGCACAAGAGCGATTAGCTGAAAAAGTAGGAAAATCGCTACCTAAGAGGGAATATTCACACGAAACACATGATGAAGAAATTCGAGAAAAAGTGTGGAAAGAATGTTATGATAAAGTATATGAAGTAGCCAAAACCCCATCAGGAAAAGAAGAACGTGGAGAGAAATTCAAAGCCGTTTTAGAAGAGTTTCTAGTACAATATGAGGGAGATGAAGAGGAGTTAGAAAGAGTAACTCCATTTGCAAAAGTATACTATCATGATGTAGAAAAGGAAGCAATGCGTCAGATGATATTGAACGAACAAGTTCGTTTAGATGGTCGCGATCCGAAAGAAATTCGTCCCATTTGGTGTGAAGTAAATTACTTACCGGGAACACATGGTTCAGCCGTATTTACACGTGGTGAAACACAATCATTAACTGCACTGACTTTAGGATCTTCTAAAGATGCTAATATGATAGATAGTGTAGCAGCACAGTATGATGAAAAATTCTTTTTACATTATAACTTTCCACCGTTTTCAACAGGTGAAGCACGTCCATTGAGAGGAACATCTCGCCGTGAAGTTGGACATGGGAATTTAGCACAACGAGCATTGACTTATGCAATACCAGAAGAATATCCCTATACAGTACGAATTGTTTCCGACATTTTAGAATCCAATGGTTCATCTTCTATGGCAACAGTTTGTGCCGGAACATTGGCTTTGATGGATGGAGGTGTGCCAATTAAAAAACCGGTTTCAGGAATTGCAATGGGGTTGATTACTGATGAGAAATCTGGAAAATGGACAGTCCTTTCTGATATTTTAGGAGATGAAGACCATTTAGGAGATATGGACTTTAAAGTAACCGGAACGAAGGATGGAATTACTGCTTGTCAAATGGATATTAAAATTCAAGGTTTGACTATGGATATTATGGAACAAGCGTTGGAACAAGCAAGAGAAGGACGTTTGCATATCTTAGGTGAAATGATGAAAACAATTTCAGAGCCTCGTCAAGAATTGAAACCTAATGCACCAAAAATGGTTGTAGTAACGATTCCAAAAGAATTTATTGGAGCAGTTATCGGACCGGGTGGTAAAGTAATTCAAGAGTTACAAAAAGAAACCGAAACGGTTATAGCAATCGAAGAAACAGAAGATTCAGGTCGTGTTGAAATTGCAGGTGTTGACCAAGCAAAAATCAATGCTGCCATTGCTCGAATTAAGCAAATTGCATTTGTGCCGGAAGTAGGACAAAGCTACAAAGCGGTTGTGAAATCAATTAAACCATTTGGAGCATTTGTAGAAATTTCTAAAGGAGTTGAAGGCTTGGTGCATATTTCAGAGATAGAACATAGAAGACTGAATACAGTAGAAGAAGTACTGAATCTAGGAGATAACATAGAAGTAAAATTTTTAGGATATGATGACCGAAAGAAAATGAAACTTTCTAGAAAAGCGTTACTTCCAAAGCCAGAAAACAATAAGCCAACTGAGTAATTTCAGTTGTTATACTCAAGAAAAAACACCTCTATTACAGAGGTGTTTTTTTATTGTCTAGGCTTTTTTCAATTATGAGTTTCCTTTTTATCAAAAAAATAATCCAAACTATATTTCCCAGAACCTTCAAAAATCAGAAGTAAACTACCAAAAAGCATAGCAAGAGCCGGAGTCATTTGTTCGAGTGTTCCATGAATATCTACTACAAAGAAAGCAACCAAAAAATTAATCAACATCAGAAAAGCAACAAATCGAGTTTGAAATCCCAACAGAATTAAAAATCCACAAATCATTTGTGCATATACTGAAAGTGGTGCAGAAAATGTAGGATAAGGAACGTTGTAACTAGCAAGAAACTGAGCAAAATCAGTCATTTTTTCATCATAAACTACATAATCCCAAACACCCATAAAAATCCTACTACCCATAAATACACGAAACAAAAATATACCCAATCCTTTAAACGATTTCATAAGAAGCTGATTTAATTTGGAAACTAAAATAAAAATAATCTTTCTATAAAACTAAATTCTACCTTGATTCATCACGTATATTTGCAACTCAATTAAATTCATGAACTATCTTTCAGTAAATAATTTAGCCAAATCCTATGGAGTCCGAACACTTTTTAGCGAAGTTTCATTTCATGTAAATGAAGGAGATCAAATTGCTTTAGTAGCCAAAAATGGAAGTGGGAAGTCAACATTACTAAAAATTCTGGCAGGACAAGAAACCTCAGATTCAGGTGAAGTTCTTTACAACAAAGATGTGAAAGTATTGTTATTTGAACAAACAGATGATTTTGATGAAAACCTGAAATCAGAAAACTATATTTTCAACCACTCTCATCCGGTTTTAGATATAATTCATCAGTATGAAGATTTGATGAAAACCAATTCTTCTGATCCGAAACTGATAGAATTGATGGAAGAAATGAATCAATTAGACGCTTGGAGAGTAGAGAATTTAATTCAAGAAATTTTATCAAAACTCAAAATAGATTTTCTTGCTCAGAAAATTGAGAATCTATCCGGTGGTCAGCGAAAACGAATCTCATTAGCCAAATTTTTGATTGATGTTAGCTTAGAGTCGGGACATTTATTATTGATTTTGGACGAACCTACCAATCATCTTGACATAGAAATGGTCGAGTGGTTAGAATTTTATTTAAATAAAGAAAATAAAACCATGATTTTGGTGACACATGACCGGTATTTTCTTGATACTATTTGTACCAAAATTATAGAAATAGACAACGGTCAAACTTATGTACATAATGGTGATTATGAAACGTATGTAACAAACAAAGCGCTAAGAATTGAGAACTTAGAAGCACAAATTGATAAAGCAAAAAACCTTTATAGAAAAGAGCTGGAATGGATGCGAAGACAACCCAAAGCTCGAACCACGAAGTCCAAAAGTCGAATAGATGATTTTTATGAAACGAAGTCGGTAGCACATCAAAAAATTGATAAAAGTGAACTACAACTTGACTTGCAAATGACTCGATTGGGCAAGAAAATCATTGAAATGAAAAATGTATCCAAACGGTTTGGTGAAAAAGTAATTCTTGATGATTTCTCACATTTATTTGGACGTGGAAATAAAATTGGAATTATTGGGAAAAATGGGGTAGGTAAAACGACTTTTTTGAAGATAATTGAGGGCGTTGAACCACTAGATTCCGGTGAGATTGAAGTTGGTGAAACACTAAAGATAGGTCATTTCAAGCAAGATGGGATTCAGTTCAAAGAAAACCAGAGAGCCATAGATTTTGTGAAAGAATTGGCAGAGTCTTTTCCACTTTCTAGTGGGAAGCAAATCTCAGCTTCACAGTTTATGGAATTGTTTCTCTTTACTCCGGAACAGCAATACACACCTATTGAAAAGTTAAGTGGTGGTGAGAAAAAACGATTGCAACTACTCTCTGTTTTGTTCCAAAATCCCAACTTTTTAATTCTAGACGAGCCTACAAATGATTTAGACTTACCAACTTTGACTGTATTGGAGAATTTTCTCAATGAATACCAAGGGTGTTTGTTGATTGTGAGCCATGACCGCTATTTTATGGACAAAGTAGTGGATGAAATGATGGTGTTTGAAGGTGCAGGGAAAATTGATTGGTTTTTGGGAAATTATACCGAATATTTTTTACTCCAAAAATTAAAAGAACAACAACAAAAAGATAGATCGAAACCAAAAGAAAAAGAAAAGTCAAAAGAAGTAATCAAACCATCTTCCAAAAGGTTGAATTTCAATGAAAAAAGAGAATTAGAAGAGTTAGATAAACAGATTCCACAGTTTCAGCAACAGAAGGAAAATTTAACAGAAAAATTATCACAGCCTGATCTAGATTTTACAAAAATCCAAGAAATAAGTTTACTTTTGGAAAAGACCATAGAAGAATTAGAAGAAAAAGAGATGCGTTGGTTGGAACTTTCCCTTTTAAAAGAAAGTGAATGAGTATAACAGAACTTTTGGGATATATAGGAGCTTTGACAATCGGGTTGATTATGGGATTGACCGGGAGTGGAGGCTCTATTTTGTCTGTTCCTATATTGGCCTATCTCTTTCATTATGACGAAAAAACAGCGACTGCTTACTCACTTTTTATTGTAGGAGTAACAGCTCTATTTGGTGGGATTCGTACACTTTTTAGTGGGTTGGTCAATGTGAAATCGGTTTTAATTTTTGGTATCCCGGCAGTATTGGGCGTGTTACTTGCTCGGCGAGTAATAGTCCCACAATTACCGGAAGTTCTGTTTCATATTTCAGGTTTTTATTTCACACGCCGAATGTTTATGTTTGGGTTATTTGCGTTTCTGATGTTGATTTCAGCCTACACCATGCTCAACAAACCAAAGGGAAGAGAAGATAGAAAAACAAAGAAGTTTCAATTTCATCCGTTGATGTTGACAGAAGGATTTTTCTTAGGAATCTGTATGGGGTTAATTGGAGCTGGAGGTGGTTTTTTAATAGTTCCGGCTTTGGTGATGATTGCCAAATTACCGATTAAAAATGCCGTAGCAACCTCATTGGTTATTGTCTGTATGAATTCTTTGATTGGTTTTTTTCTAGGAGATTTTACACAGATGGAAATTGACTGGAAATTTCTTGGGATTTTTGTAACAATTTCACTTATTGGAATTTTTATTGGAGGAACTTTATCTGGATTTATTAATGCAGAAAAACTCAAAAAGGGCTTTGCTTACTTTATGATTTTTATGGCAATTTTTGTTTTTGCAATGGAATTTGGTATTACAAAATGAAATTGAGTTTATAAATATCGTCTCTTATTCAAACCGTTTTTTCTTCCACTTAAACTCTTATACGACCACTCACTAGAAATTCATTGTTGTAGAAAAAGTGTGCTTTTACTTTTGCTTCAAATTTAAAAGCATGAAATCATTATTTTTTCTAACAGGAGTTTTACTTATACTCTCTCCTATATTTTCTCAAACTACAAAATCAGAATGGTCTTTGGCAAAGCGTCAAAATGAAGTTGAAATTAGTTATAGGTGGATTTATTTGAATAACAACACAAAAATTCGGCAAATGAAAATGGAGTTTTTTATTGACACAGATATAAATTCTATTTTGAAACAATTTACCAATAGTTCCAATCTAAAAAAGTGGCAAAATTTGGCTGAAGAATGTGAAATCTCAAAATCTTCAAACAACCAATGGAATACCTATATGCGTTTTGATTTGCCATGGCCCTTGAAATCAAAAGATTTGATTCTGACCAACCAATTGGTTGAATCAGAGAAATACACCTCTATCCTGATGAAAAGTATGCCTAAGTCCAAACCGATTATTGAAGATGTTAACCGAATAAATTCTCTCGAATCAGAGTGGAGATTTACACCTAAAAAAGATGGGAAAACGAAAGTAGTCTATACAACTTTGACCTATGATAAGCCTGAATTTCCACGTTCCTTAACCGACCCAATTATCCAAAAGCAATTGTTTCAATCAATTGAACTTTTGAAAAAATATGCACAGTTATGAGTTCATGGAGTAATCTGTTTCAGAAGTATAAAAACCAAGTCCTTTCTTTTGATGGAGAACCAAAATTTGTAGCTAAGGGCTTTGCATTAGGGTCATTTATTGGGATGTTACCCATTCCCGGATTTCATATTTTGAGCTCAATAGGTTTAGCTATTTTACTAAATTTAAATAAGAAATCTGTTTTTCTAGGAGTAATTAAAACAAACCTTCTTACCGCCGGATTTATTTTTTCGTTCAACTATTGGGTAGGAAAAAAATTGTTAAACAATCATTCTGAATTTGATTTTAGTGGATTAAATAATTTTTATACAATAGGAATTGAGATTTATTTATGCCTTGTTATTGGTGGAATTATGATGGGTATCCTCTCTGCAATTGTCAATTATTACATTGTTTTCATTTGGTTAAAAAGATATAGAAAGTATGCCATCAGCTAAAAAATATACCGTAATTACCGGAGCTAGTCAAGGACTTGGAAAAGCATTTGCTGAATGTTGTGCCAAACGAGGACAAAACCTGCTTTTAGTTTCATTACCAAGTGAAGGAATTTTTGAATTAGAACAATTATTGAAACAAAAATTTGGAGTAGATATTTATTCTTTTGAACTAGACTTGACAAATTCTAAAGCATTAAATCAATTTATAGAAAGTGTTCAAAAATTTTCAATAAATAGCTTGATAAACAATGCCGGAATGGGTGGAACAAAAGCGTTTCATGAAGCAACTAAAGACGATATAGACAAGATTATATTGCTCAATATGCGTTCGCTAGTACTATTAACGCATCAACTTTTACCAAAATTAAAACAAGAAAAATCAGCAAGTATTCTAAACATTTCGAGTCTTGCTGCTTTTGTTCCTATGCCTTATAAAACAGTTTATCCGGCGAGTAAAGCATTTGTTTATTCATTTTCACGAGGATTACAAAAAGAATTAAAGAAAACCAATGTACATGTAGCGGTTGCACATCCGGGTGGAATGGCAACAAATCCTGAAGTTTCCAAACGAATACAACTGTATAAAGGACTTATAAAGAGGTCAATTCTTACAGTAGAAAAAACAGCAGAAATTTGTTTGGAAGGATTGGATAGAAAAGAAAGGGTCATCATTCCGGGACGGATTAATCAAATTAGTTCTTTTTTTCAAAGAGTTTTACCAGATAGTATTCAAATGAATTTGATTTACTCAAAAATTCAAAAAGAATTAAGTCAATGAAAGAAAGAGTTTTGTTGACAGGAGCTACCGGATTTTTGGGATATAATATAGCAAGAGCTTTGATAGAAAGGAGTTATGAAGTAGTAGCATCGGTACGTTCTGATAAAAATAGTGCATACTTAACGGAAATGGGCTGTAAGATAAAATTGGGGAATTTAGAAAATGAAAAATTTGTTGATGAAATAGTGAAAAATACTGACTACATTATTCATTGTGCTTCTTTCACGGGACAATTTCAAACTGATTTTGAAATCTATAGAAAAGCAAATGTAGTGACTACCCAAAAATTAGTACAAGCAGCTAAGAGGTATCAAATCAAACGATTTATTTTGGTCAGTACCGCCAATTGTTTTACAAACGGTACTTTGGCAAATCCGGGAATTGAAAGCTCAGAATTTATGCCTTTTTTGAAAGATTCAAATTATGCATATAGTAAATACCTTGCTCAGAAATTGGTATTGGATGAATTTAGAAAATCCAACTTTCCGGTGGTCGTAGTGGCTCCTACTTTTCTTATAGGTGAATTTGACAGAAAACCTTCAAGTGGAAAATTGATGTTGTACCTATCAAAAAATCGTATCATAGTTTATCCATCAAAAGCCGGAAAAAATTTTGTAGATGTTTTTGTAGCTGCAAAAGCTACCGTAAATGCCCTTGTTATGGGAGAACTAGGTGAAGTTTACTTATTAGCAGGAGAAAACAAAACGTATATTTCCTATTTCCGAGAAATTGTGAGTTTAGTAAAAATGAAGCATAAAAAATACTTTATTCCTATTCCGTTCGTTTTGATAAAAGTTTTCATGGAAATGCTGAGGTTAATCCCTGCAAAAAGAAGCAGATTGTTGAGAGCAAATCTGAAACTTTTGTTTTCCGAAAATTATTTTTCTAACCAAAAAGCGGTAGATGAATTGGACATGGAACCCACTCATTTACGACAAACCATAATCAAAACAATAAACTGGTTTAGAGAAAATAATTATTTGTCAAATGAAAACAAAGCCCAAAAGTAAACACCAGATATTTTTTGTTCGGTTTTTGGTTATCTACTTTTTGCACTTGGTAATCAAGTGGGGAGATGAGACATTTCATGGATTTTTTGACTTCACTTTTCGGGGATTTCTACTTTCAGTATTATTCATTTCACTGTGGATGAGCGCATTATATATTTTAGATTGGATAAAATACAGGCACCTAATTCCTGAAAAAATAACTGCTTTATTATTCTTTTACATAGTTTTCGGATATGTTTTTTCTCTGATTACCAATGTTATGTATAAGTATATTGATAATCATTTTTTTGAAAAAGATTGGGGAGATATTGGATATTTTAACCCGACTTTGACGCTTCCATTGACATTGATTTTTGTGACAAATATTGGGTTGTACGAATATTTTAAATCAGACATCCGGTCAAAAGAAGCACAAATAAAAACCGAACAACTTCAAAAAGAAAATGCCATAGCCCATTATAAATTATTGAAATCTCAGATAGAGCCACATTTTTTATTCAATAGTTTAAGTGTCCTTTCTTCATTGGTTCATAAAGATGCTTTTTTGGCAGAAGAATTCATTGTGAAATTATCAAAAATATTGCGATTTGCGGTTGAACAAACAGATGTAATTTATGTATCTCTCCAAGACGAAGTAGATTTTATGATGAATTATTTTTATCTGATCAAGACTAGATTTCAAGAAGGTATATTTATTGAAAATCAATTAATGATAAACCGAGAAGAGTATATTTTACCTCCCTATACATTGCAAACTTTAGTTGAAAATGCTATTCAGCATACGAGTTTCAGTATTGACAATCCTCTAAATATTCTAATTTATAATGATGATGAATTTATTTTTATAGAAAATAACTTTAGCCCTAAAACTCAAAACCGCAACTCTACCGGAATAGGATTGGGAAATTTAACCAAACGCATCAAACACATAAGCCAGAATGAAATGAAGTATAGTATAATTGACGGGAAGTTTAAAGTACAGATTCCACTTATTTTAAAACCAAGTATCCAATGAAAATTCTAATTTGTGAAGATGAAAAACCAACTGCAGACCGACTGATTCAACTTTTGCTGCAATATGATTCCAATCTAGAAATACTTGATGTGGTTGATTCTGTAAATGCTGCTATAAAATGGTTTCAAAATAACCCAATGCCTGATCTTATTTTTCAAGATATAGAACTAAGTGACGGTAATTGTTTTCAGATTTTTGAAAAAATTAATATTTCAACCTTTATCATTTTCACAACAGCTTATAGTGATTATGTGTTGGAGTCTTATTCTCAGAATAGTATAGACTATTTGGTAAAGCCGTATGATTTTACTGACATTAAAGAATCACTGGAAAAACTAAAAAAAATGAAATCAAATTTTCAGTTATCTGATGTCAACATTCATAAGCCACTTTTACAAATGATAGAAAAAAAATCACGTCTGTTAGTTAAATTAGGAGATTTTTATAAAACCATTCAAACTAATGATATTTCTTTCATACAGTCAGAGCAAGGAGTGTCTATTGCCTATTTATTTAGTGGAGAAAAACATATACTAGACCTTTCTTTAAATGAATTAGAAGTAGAATTGGATTCAAAATTATTTTTTAGAATTAACCGAAGTATGATGGTAAATTTCCAATCCATTCAATCCATTCAACAATGGTTTTCAGGTAGATTAAAATTAGAATTGAAGGAAATAAAAACCGAAATCATTGTGAGTAGAAACCGTACCGGAGATTTTAAAAAATGGCTAAATGCATAATCATAATGACTAAAATTCTTTTAACTCTTTTATCATATCCCGAAATTTAGCAGCTTCTATAAAATCCAAGTTTTTAGCAGCTTTTTCCATCTTTTGTTGCAAATTGGCAATTTTCTTTTCACGGTCATCTTTTGACATTTTACCATAGCTTTCTCGGTCTTCTGCTGCCATAACAGACAAAGATTTTCGTTCATAAGGATTTAGTTCAAATCGCTCTGCTGAATTATTAATAGTATTAATTTTTTTGTTGAGCGGCTCCGGTTTTTTGTTGTGTTTCGTGTTGTATTTAATTTGGATTTCACGTCGCCGGTTGGTTTCGTCAATGGTCTTCTGCATACTGTCCGTAATTTTATCAGCATACATAATGACCCGTCCGTTTATGTTTCTTGCCGCTCTTCCAGAAGTTTGAGTGAGTGAGCGGTGATTTCGTAGAAATCCTTCCTTGTCGGCATCCAAAATGGCAACCAATGAAACTTCCGGTAAATCTAAACCCTCACGTAGTAAATTCACTCCAACCAAAACATCAAACAAACCAGCCCGTAAATCCTGCATAATTTGAACCCGTTCTAAGGTGTCAACATCTGAATGAATGTACCTTGTCCGCACACCGAATTTGGTTAAATACTTTGTCAATTCTTCCGCCATTCGTTTCGTTAAAGTCGTTACCAAAGTCCGTTCGTCTATTTCTGAACGTTTCTGAATTTCTTCCATCAAATCATCCATTTGATTGAGCGATGGTCGAACTTCAATTATAGGGTCGAGTAGTCCGGTTGGGCGAATGATTTGTTCCACCACCACACCTTCTGATTTTTCCAATTCGTAATTTGCCGGCGTAGCTGAAACATAAATCACCTGATTTTGCATTGTCTCAAATTCCTCAAATTTCAGTGGTCTATTGTCCATCGCTGCCGGAAGTCGAAATCCGAACTCTACTAAATTTTCTTTTCGGCTTCGGTCACCACCGTACATCGCATGAACTTGCGGAATGGTCACGTGCGACTCGTCCACTACCATCAAATAATCTTCCGGAAAATAATCGAGCAAACAGAAAGGACGAGTACCTGGTTTCCGACCATCCAAGTAACGGGAATAGTTCTCAATCCCTGAACAATAGCCGAGTTCTTTCATCATTTCCATATCAAATTCTGTACGTTCTTGTAGTCGCTTTGCTTCTAAATTTTTTCCAATTTCTTGAAAGTAAGTAACCTGTTTTCCCATGTCCAATTGAATGTTCTTTATAGCATTATTCAGCGTATCGGGTGAGGTTACAAATAAGTTTGCCGGATAAATATTTATCTTATCCAAGGGTGTTATTTTTCGTCCATTTGAGGGTTCAAAAGTTTCAATTTCTTCGATTTCATCTCCAAAAAAATGAATGCGAATTGCTTGGTCAGAATAAGCTGGAAAAATATCTGTCACATCACCACGTACTCTGAAGTTCCCTCGTTGGAAATCAATTTCCGAACGAGAATAAAGCGAACTCACAAGTTTCTGTAAAAATTTAGTTCGGGCAATTTTTTGTCCGGTTTCCAAATGTAAAATGTTTTTATGAAATTCCGTTGGATTTCCAATTCCATAAAGACAGGAAACAGATGCAACTACCAAAACGTCCCGGCGACCTGAAAGAAGGGAAGAGGTCGTACTCAATCGTAATTTTTCAATTTCTTCATTGATGGATAAATCCTTTTCTATATAAAGTCCACTTGTTGGAATATAGGCTTCCGGTTGGTAATAATCGTAGTAGGAAACGAAATATTCTACAGCATTTTCAGGAAAAAATTCCTTGAATTCCATATACAATTGTGCTGCCAAAGTTTTATTATGAGCCAAAAC
>JBKEAG010000087.1:0-2061 GCA_047972025.1 Moheibacter sp. | reverse complement strand
CTATTAAAGTTATGTTACTTTTTCTAAAATATTTTTCATACTTTAGTACCCTGAAGTAACGCAGGACACACAACTACGAACGGCTAACATAGGCTATCTGCATTTGCGGGGTCGAAAAAATTGTACAGTGTTTGCGTTCCGTGCGGGCTTTTCCGTCTTTCGACAGAAAACCTCCCGCAAGACCGCAAATGCAGATAGCCGTTTCCCGTTGCATGTAATGTTAACCAAAAAAACGCCTAAATTGAAAACACGATGGAATACAAAATTCACAAAGTCGAAGCCGAAGAAAAGTTAGCTGATATTTCTGAAAAGTATAATATTTCAGTTGAGGAAATTAAAAGAGAAAATCCTGACGGACGTTTTATTAAAGTTTTTTTAGGTCCAGAGTATGCTGGTCATATGCAAGATTTAAAAATTCCAATCAAACATTCCCCTTTTGAGGATGAAAAAAAGCCTTCAAAAATTATTGAAAAAAACTTTTTAGTTGACGAAAATGAGAATATAGATTATGATTTCACAAAACCAAAAAGCTTTATTCAAATTCCATTGATTCTAAAAAATTCTGATAATGAGTATCAATACGAAATAAATCAAAAACAATACTTATCTCTGAATAAGAAGCATTTATACGATACTGAAACTAAAATGGTATGGATGATTTCTGATATTGTTGTGTCAGACGAATTTTTCACATTAAAAGTAAGGCAAAAAGAACACAAATTGGAACGGACTCACTCGGTTTTAAAAGACCTTGCAAAATTTGCTCAAATATTTAATATCCCTTTAGCCAATTTACACTTAAAATTTTCATTGGATGGTAAGTTTTTATCAATTCTAAATCAAGAAGAAATTAAAGCAAATTGGGAAAAACTGAAATCAAACCAGCTTAATGAACTTTTGGAAAACAAGGAAACCAAAAGTATTATTGATGAGGGAGATAAAGATTTTTCAGACAGCAAACATTTAATTAAAAATAGCTTCTTATATCATTTAGTTTTTCCGTTAGTCTATGGAAACATATTAATTTCAGAATATTCAATGCCATCTGAACCCATTCTTTGTAAATCCAATGTCTTTCAAAATCAAGTAATAAAACTAAATATCCAACGAAAAAACACAAACATTGAAGATGAATTTATCAGAACTATTCTTGTTGGTAAAAATCCTACTGAAAAAGAAAAGATTGACAAGTTAGAAAAGATATTTGAAGCACAATTTGGTGAAATGGTAAAAGAGAAATTCAATTACGAATACTCATTTACGTCAAAATATAATATAGACAAGCAGACTGGTCTTATTCAAAATATAATTTGCCATGCAAAGGAAAAGCTTAGTAATAACTTTTTCCATCAGTCAGAATATACAATTAATTTAATACCCAAAGGAGAAAATGAGTAAAAGATATGTCCCCGATGAAACATATTTAGTGTGTTCTGACGGAATGCAAATGCAGCAATTAAAAGTAACAAGTCAAAGCACAATAAAAATAACAGGAAAACTAGCCGCTACAAATGAAGACCGAACTGGCGAAAATTTTATTTGTGCTAAAATGGTTGTAGCCACTGCCATAATAGGAGCTATTGTTGCTGGCATTATTGCGGCTGCAACAGTTGCAACCGGGGGTGTCGCCGGAGCTTTAATTGTTGGTGGAATAGCAGCAGCGGGTGGTGCGGCAGGAGCAGGCGTTGGTTTAAGTTTAAGTTTTATGCCTTGTATTTGTGCCTTGTTAACAATGCCAAATGATTGGACTCCCATACATACAGGTGTTAAATTTGAAGGAAAGTTTGCATTGATTGAAAGTTCCACAATATCTTGTGTATTAGGAGGGCAAATTATGATTTTTTACTCAAAAGAAGCAGCACAAGAAGCTGTGGATTTAAGAAGAAAGAAAACGATTGCTAATGTAGGTTTAGTAATTGCAAGTGCATTTGTTGCAGGAGCTGCGTTTCAAGGAATAGTTACAGCCTTTGGTACTGGGGCAGGAATTTTATCTAAATTTGGCTGGAGTGCTTTTGGTAACTATTTGGGTGGTGCTGCTATTTCTGGCGCAGGTGCATATGG
>JBKEAG010000014.1:0-4298 GCA_047972025.1 Moheibacter sp. | reverse complement strand
CCTTCCCCTGATTTCACTCCTAATTTGCCCGCCATTACCATATTGACCAAAAGAGGGCAAGGTGCATATTTTGGATTTTTGAACCCATCATACATTACATTTAAAATAGACAAGCAAACATCCAGCCCTATAAAATCAGCTAATTGCAAAGGCCCCATAGGGTGAGCCATGCCTAATTTCATTACAGTATCAATTTCTTGCACACCTGCAACTCCGTTGTATAATGTTTCGATGGATTCGTTTATCATAGGCATCAAAATTCGGTTGGCTACAAATCCCGGATAATCATTTACCTCCACTGGAACTTTCCCTAATTTTACAGAAAGGTCCATAATCATTTTTGTAACTTCTGCCGATGTGCTATATCCACAAATGATTTCTACCAATTTCATGATGGGGACAGGGTTCATAAAGTGCATCCCAATTACTTTCTCAGGGCGATTTGTTACGGCAGCAATTTGCGTTATAGAGATCGAGGAGGTATTGGTGGCAAGAATAGTATCAGCATTTGCAACTTCATCAAGTTGTTTGAATATTTTCAGCTTTAAATCTACATTTTCAGTTGCAGCTTCTACAACGAGTTCTACATTTTTGACTCCCTCCTCTATACTTGTAAAAGTTTGAATGTTTTGAAGGGTTGAATTTTTATCAATTTCACTTATAATTTCTTTTGAAATCATTCGGTCTAGGTTAGAAGAAATCGTAGCAATTCCTTTCTCCAAAGCAGTTTCTGATATATCAATCAAATTGACCTGAAACCCTTTTTGAGCAAAGGTGTGTGCTATTCCATTTCCCATAGTTCCAGCTCCGATTACGGCAATATTTTTCATTTTTTTCATTTTTTGAATTAATTATTAAAGGCATCAATTATTTGATGGGCAATTCTTAGTGCGTTTGTTCCATCCTGCAATGTTACAAGAGGTGTTGTATCATTTTCTATGGCGTTGGCAAAACTTTCCAATTCGTCCAATATAGCATTGTTGAGCTTTACATCAGGATTATCAAAGTAGATTTGTTTTTTTACACCTTCGGCATTTTGTAAAACCATATCCCACTCACCCGGCTTTTCGGGGGCATCTTTCATTTTTACTACTTCACATGTTTTATCTAAATAATCAACAGAAATATAGGCATCACGTTGAAAGAATCTTGATTTACGCATATTTTTTAGAGAAATTCGACTTGAAGTAATATTTGCCACACAACCATTTTCAAAGACCAAACGTGCATTTGCAATGTCAGGTGAATCACTAATTACAGCAACCCCACTTGAGTGAACTTCTTTTACCTCAGACTTTACAACACTCAGTATGGCATCAATATCATGAATCATCAAATCCAAAACAACAGGGACATCGGTTCCTCTAGGATTAAATTCAGCTAACCGATGGGTTTCTATAAACATAGGATTTTCAATTAACTCATTTACGGCTTTAAATGCTGGATTAAATCGTTCTACATGTCCAACTTGCCCTTTTATATGATGAGTGTTTGCAAGTTTTATAATTTCTTCAGCTTCTTCTACAGAATTGGCTATTGGCTTTTCTAAAAAGATATGCTTTCTAGATTCAATGGCCTTTTTTGCACATTCAAAATGAGAAAGAGTGGGGGTGACAATGTCAACTATATCACACTTACTGATAAGTTCTTCAATTGTAGAGAAAGATTTATAACCAAATTCAGAAGAAACTTTTTCTGCATTTTCTACGTTTGGATCATAGAATCCAACCAAGTCTAATTTTTCTGATTGATGGGCTAATTTTAAGTGAATTTTCCCTAAGTGACCAGCACCTAAGACACCGATTTTTAACATGGTTTAAAATTTGACTTTAAAAATAAAGAGAATACCTATAAAATTCCTCAAATTTGGAAAAAAATTGCAAGGTGATAGACGATTTTAAGCACAAAGGGCGACGTGGGCAACTGATAAGTTTGCTAAGAGAGAAAGGAATTGAGGATGAAAATGTTTTGCAGGCTATGAATCAAGTTCCTAGACATTTGTTTCTAGATAGTGCATTTTCTGAATTTGCCTATCAGGATAAAGCGTTTCCAATTGGAGCCAATCAGACCATTTCTCACCCATTTACTGTTGCCAAACAAACTTCTTTACTACATGTAAACAGAGGGGATAAGGTTTTGGAAATAGGTACGGGAAGTGGTTATCAAACTGCTGTTTTAGTAGCAATGGGAGCAGTTGTGTACTCTATAGAAAGGCAAAAGGAATTGTTTGATTTCTCTCAGAAGATTTTTAAAAAGATTCGTATTCGTCCCAAATATACAACCTATGGAGATGGGTTTAAGGGATTGCCTTCGTTTGCTCCATTTGACCGGATAATAGTAACTGCGGGAGCGTCTATTTTACCTAAAACATTGTTAAAACAACTAAAAGTTGGAGGGATTATGGTAATTCCGTTGGGAAATAGAAATCAGATGATGACTACTTTTTTGAGAATTAATGAGAAAGATTTTGAACAGATGGAATTTGGAGATTGTCAATTTGTTCCTATGTTGGAACGAACAGTTAAGTAAAGGTAAATCCATTCTGAAAATTTAGAATAATTTAAATCATACTCTTTTTAATCTTATTAATAAAAATAGAAAAGCCACTCATTGAGTGGCTTTTCTGTTAAATATTTGAATATGAAATTATTTTTCTACAATTTCAATTCTTCTGTTTTGAGCTCTACCGTCAACGGTTTTGTTGTCAAATCTTGGTTGACTTTCACCGTATCCTACAGCTTTTAATCTGCTTCCAGAAACTCCTTTACTTATTAAGTAGTCAAGAACTGTTTGTGCACGTTTCTGAGATAATACCATATTGTTAGTGTCAGAACCTACGTTGTCAGTATGACCTTGGATTTCGTAGTTTCCTTCAGTAGCTTTCAAGTATTGAGCAATAACGTTCAAACTTTGTTTTGAAGCGTCAACTAATTTATCAGATCCAGTCTGGAAGTAAATCATTTTAGCTAAATCAGAAATCTGAACATTAGCACAGTCACCGTTTACAATGATTGCAGCCGGCTGGAAGTTAGCATCAGCATATTGTAATTCAACACGTCTGTTTCTAGCTCTACCTTCATCTGTATCATTTGTTGTGATTGGTAATGACTCACCAAATCCTACTGATTTCAAGATTGAAGCAGGAACTCCTTTACTTTCTAAGTAAGCTTTAACAGAGTTAGCTCTTCTTACAGATAAGTCCATGTTGTATTTATCAGAACCTTTACTGTCTGTATTACCCATCACTAACCAACGAGCATCTTTGATTTTATCAGAAGTCAAGATTGGAGCGATAGCATTTAGCGTCAATTGAGATTGAGGAGTAATTTTGTCAGAGTTATATTCAAACAATGTATTTCTTAATGCATCTTTAATTGCTTGAAGATCTGTACAGTCTACATGCTCTGGACATCCGTTGTTTTCAACAGCTCCGAACTCATTCGGACATTGATCTTTACCATCACAAACACCATCACCGTCTGTATCAGGACAACCGTTGCATCCATCAATAGAAGAAGCAACACCTGGAGTATCAGGACAGTCATCATCAGTATCTAAGACACCATCACCATCTCTATCAGTGATTGGACATCCGTTGTTTTCAGCTGGTCCAGCTTCTTCAGGACAATCATCCTTGTCATCACAGATACCATCACCATCAGTGTCAGGGCAACCATTACATTCAGGGTCGTTTGAAGGAATACCTGGAGTATTAGGACAAGCATCTTCATCATCTACGATACCGTCACCATCTTTATCTTTATTTCCGAAACGGAATGTAACACCAACTGTATGTTGGAAGAAATCAAAATAATCTGTTTTTGTAGCAGGAATCCAATTGTAGTCAGATGCAACGTTTAAACCAAGGTTTTTGGTAAACCAAAAGTTGATACCAGCACCTCCTGAAAGACCAAAGTGATCTTTTGCAGTTTCCGATTCTTGATACAATAGATCAACAACTTCACTAGTTTGGTCTCCACCATCATTTCCATAAACAGGATATCCGTAAGGAACATTACCATCAGCATCAGCAATACCGGTAAAGTCATAGCGGTTGTAGTTTGCACCAATACGTAAGTAAGGGTCAAACCATTTAGTTCCTCCAGCTAGAATTTTGAAACGAAGACCTAAACCTGCGTTTACAAAAAATTCATCATAAATACGTAATCTGTCATTGTCAATTTCCCCAACCGAAGCGGTTAAGTCAACATCAAAGAAACGGTTTAAGTTTCGGATGATTGACAATTTAGACAATGGTGGTACAATGCTGTAATTTTCGTAGTTGAAAAATTCATTTC
>JBKEAG010000150.1:0-36452 GCA_047972025.1 Moheibacter sp. | reverse complement strand
TCGTTTCGTCATTTGTCAAATTTTGAAATGTTACAAATTCAACTTCAAAAAGTAAAAGATGAAATAGAAAAAGCCTATAAAGAAAAACAAAGTCGATTGATTTTTATTCACGGGCATGGCTCAGGGAAACTAAAAGAAGAATTACTAAAAGTGTTGAGCCGATACAAAGGGATAGAGGTTTATGATGCATCATTTCGAAAGTATAAGCTAGGAGCGACTGAGGTGAAGTTACGGTATTGATACTGTTAAAAACTTGTATAACATAAAAAAATAAAACAACTTTACGAACTTTCTTATAAGAATTGAATGGGTCGGATTTATATTTTAATAGCTTGGTTTTTATTTATTTCAAGTAATGGAAAATCGCAAAATATAGATTCAATTTTTTTAGTCGTAAAGCTAGATACACTTTCACAAACACTAGAAGTAAAACAAGAACTAACTCTTGTAAACCATTCTCCCAAAACGCTTACAGAAGCCTATTTCCATGCTTGGGCAAATGCTTATTCCGGGAAATTGACAGTACTTAATAAAGTAAAACTAGAGGATCGTAAAGGAAATTTACACTTTTCAGAACGTAGCCAACGCGGGTCTGTGGGCAACTTCCTTTTCAATGATGCTACCGGACATTTGCTTAGTTATGAAATTCAACAAAGAGAGTTTATTCGAATTCAACTTGACAAACCATGGAAAAAAGGAGAATCCATAAAGGTAAAAGCTGAATATACCGTACATATACCGTTTGACCATGTTACAAAATATGGTCGTTCAGACTTTGGAGATTATTTACTTAAATATTTTTTCCTACAACCGGCAACAGTAAATGAAAAAGGAAACTGGGTATTGCAACACTACAAAGATTTTGAGGAAGTAGCAGCCTATCCGAGTCATTATCAATTAAAAATGGATTATCCGATTGGATATACGATGTATAGTGATTTGGAAAATAAGGAAGATTATTGGACAGCACGAAACCTAGAACACTTTCGTATTTATTTAACGCAAGATAGTACAAAAGGTCATTCATATTATGACAAACGTTCTAATTTGAAAGTAGACTTTGGTTATTCGTTTGATGAGGTAGAAATACCCATTATTGACTCACTATTGAGTTCCCAAATTTTATTTTTAGAATCCTATTTGGGGAAGTTGCCTACGGATAAATTATTCATTTCTGCCAAAACCAAAAAAGAACAAAATTACTTTGGTGTAGATGACGTAGATGCGTGGATACTAAAGCTGAAACTATTTACAGATACTGAAAAAAATGCGTTAAAGCTCATTCAAACTTTAAGTTATGAATATATAGACCGACTTTTTGCAGTTGATAAAATAGAAGACCATTGGCTAAAAAATGGGCTACAAACATATCTTATGATGAAGTATGTAGACCAAACCTATCCGGAGTTAAAACTAACAGGACACCTGCCTGATAATGCTAAGTTTCTAGGAATAAAACCACTTAAATTTTTCCATGTAACCAAATTGCAAATGAATGACCGTTACAAATTACTCTATCTTTACTTAGCTCGGCAAAACTATGATCAGCCCATCAATACACCGTATGATGAACTTAGTAACATGAATCAATTTGCCATGAGTGGATTTAAAACAGGGCTAACTTTTTACTACATAGATCAGTATTTGGGAGGCAATACATTTACTGAAATGTTACAAAATTTCAGTAAGCATCATCGTGGAGACCTAGTATCTCAGTTAGATGTCCAGAATTATATAATTGAAAATTCACCCAAAGACTTATCTTGGTTTTTTGATGATTATATTAATGAAAAAGACAAAATTAATTTCAAAATAGTCAAAGCAAAACCATCAGCAGATTCATTAATGTTAAAAATTAAGAATCAAACACAGTTTCCGGGACCTTTTCAGGTAGTGGCATCAAAAGGGAGTATTCCATTGCAGGAACAATGGTTTGTTTCATCAGATAAGAAAACGGAAATTCAATTTCCCAAAGGGGATTATGATAAAATTGAATTAAACCCAGGTTATTTATTTCCGGAATTTAATGATCGTGATAATTATATACGTACAACAGGACTTTTCAAAAATGGAAAGAAACTACAGTTTAAACTCTACTCTGACATTGAAAACCCGGAATATTCACAAATATTTATGAATCCCCAAGTTCGATGGAATAATTATGATAAATTTCTTCTTGGAATAAAATTTCACAACCAATCTCTACTCACACGTCCCTTTAAATGGGCGGTTTCTCCAAAATTTTCTACCGGAACAGGTAAGTTAACAGGGAGTACGTATGTTCAAAACACCTTTATGCCGGAAAGTAATTTGTTTCGCTCCATTACGATTGGTGGAGGAGGGAAGTATGAGCATTATGACAAGAATTTATCCTACACAAAATGGTACACCTCTTTAGGAATCAGTTTTGCAAAAAAGGCACGTCAAACTTTGTCACATGGTTTATTATTTAGTTATGATAATTTGGATAAAGAAGTTCGTGCGGGAGAAATGAAAACAGATGAAGATAAGTACAGCCTATGGAATTTGTCCTACTATTACTCCAAACCAGATTATATAAATGAGTCCTTTGGGGCAATAACCTTTCAGACTACTGAAACTTTTCAGAAAATATTTGGTGAATTTTATTATCGGTTGCGGTATGCTCCCAAAAAACAGATAGGTTTACGGTTATATGCCGGAATTTTCATGAGTAATGATGCCAATACCGATTATTTTAACTTTGGAGTAAGTAAAGTATCAGATTACGCATTTAATTTTAACTTGCTTGGGCGCTCAGAAAGCTCAGGGGTTTTGAGTCAGCAGTATGTTTTGGCAGAAGCTGGATTTAAATCCAATTTTGATTTTACAGTCAACAATTGGCTGGTTTCAAGTAATGTGGAAATACCCGTTTGGAAGATGATTGATGTTTATGCAGACGCAGGTTTTTATCAAAATAAGTCAAAATCTACAGAATTTATTTATGATACAGGAATCCGACTAAAATTAATTCCGGATTTTATAGAGTTTTATTTACCGGTACAATCTTCACTGGGTTTTGAGCCTACACTTGACAAATATTGGGAACGTGTGCGTTTCACGTTTCAGTTTAATTTGGGAAGCATTATCAATCATTTACGAAGAGGTTGGTACTAAAAAAGCCCCAAAAATGGGGCTGAAAATACTAAAATTAAAAAACATATTACTTGACAAAACGCGTAATAATTTTCTTTATTTTTTTATTATTAATGCTTTAATTTAAATTATTTTGAATTTTACTTAGTGCAAGTAAATGCAAATCCATTGCAAATATATTTTTTATTTAGAACGAATCCAAATAAAAAATAATTAATAATTTTAATTTAACTTTTTTGTGGAAAAATTACTAGGAGGAAGCATTTTCTTTCTCGTCTTTTTTCTTCTGCTCCTTATTTCTAGGGTGGTGTTTTAGTACAGCATCTCGGATTTGAGTATCATCCAAATGAGTGTAAATTTCCGTAGTAGTAATGCTTTCATGTCCCAGCATCATTTGTATAGAACGCAAATCAGCTCCATTTTTTAGTAAATGGGAGGCAAAAGAATGCCGAAATGTATGTGGACTTATATTTTTGTCTAGGTTTAATTTCTCTACTAATCTTTTAATGATTATAAAAATCATTACACGAGTTAGTTTTCTTCCTCTACGATTTAGAAATAGATAGTCTTCAAACCCTTTTTGTATAGGCATGTGTACTCGTATTTCATTTTTATAAATTAGAATGAATTTAATGGTGTAATTGGCGATTGGAATCAGTCGCTGTTTATTTCCTTTTCCAATAACACGGATAAAATTTTCCTCAAAAAATAAATCAGAAAGTTTTAATTCTGTTAACTCTGAAACCCGAAGACCACAACCATACAGTGTTTCTAGCATGGCTTTGTTTCGTTCGCCTTCTGGTGAACTTAAATCAATAGCATCAATTAGTGTGTTGATTTCATTTTCTGATAAAGTATCAGGTAGTTTCATCCCTAGTTTTGGTGTTTCTAGAAGTTCTACAGGATTGTCTGTACGCCATTCCTCTAGTTGTAAATACAGAAAAAAACTTTTGATAGAAGAAATGAGTCTTGCCTGTGAACGTGCCGCATATTTTTCTTTGGCAAATTGATAGAGAAATTCTTCTATTTCTTTTTGTGAAATTTTCAGTGGATCTAAATCAGAAAATCTTTGTAACTTTTTTATATCTCGTATATAAGCCTCTACAGTATTGTCTGAAACATTTTTTTCTAGTTTCAAATAAGATTTGTACTCATTTAGAGTTTCAGGCCAAGTCATATTCGTTAGTTATTTTCTAATTTTAAGACTTTCTCAATCATATTATCTTCCGGCCACCATGCTTTGTAAAGTGCATTTGTACCAAATAACTCTTCTGCTAAAGAAGAACGAATGTAGTTTTTCAGTAATTTTTCTTCTTTTTCGTTTACAACTTCTTTTCTAACACCCAAAACACCCAAGTAATCTTCATATATAGGAGTGATGTTATAATGATTTAGAAAGGTATTCTCATTTAACCAAAAAGGATTGTATCTGTTTTCAATTCTTTTCTTAAAGAAAAAATCTAAATTATTCTCTGAATAAGCATTTTGTAAAACCCACCCTTTGAGTTGGGTTGTGTCAACCGGAATAAATATATCTGGAATGATACCGCCACCGCCATAAACAATTTTTCCAGAAGGTGTTTTGAACTGTAAATCTGTATTGACTTTGATGCTGTCTTTGCTTAGCAACTCACCACTTCTTATTCTTTTGTAAAGTTCTTCAGAATAAGCCTTTTTGCCTTTGTCATAAGGTTTCTGAATAGAGCGTCCAGATGGAGTATAATAGTGAGCGACGGTAAGTCTGATACGAGTACCATCACCAAGGCTGATTTCTCGCTGAACCAATCCTTTTCCAAAAGATCGGCGACCTATAATCGTAGCTCGACCATATTCTTGTAATGCACCTGCTACAATTTCACTTGCTGAAGCTGAACTTTCATCAATCAAAACATAAACTTTCCCATCTTCAAAAATACCCTGTGAGGTAGCATAGATATACTTTCGTTTTTCTTCCTTGTCTTGTGTGTAAACAATTAGTTCATTCTTTGTTAGAAACTCGTCAGCAATTTGTTCTGCAACGGTCATTAGTCCACCGGGGTTTCCACGTAAATCGAGTATAAGGGAGTTCATACCTTTCGACTTTAAATCAACTAATGCAGTGTGAACTTCTTCAGCAGAGCGTTCAGCAAAGCGGGTAAGTTTTATATAGCCTAGATCTTGATTGATTTTGAAGTGAGCAATTACACTTGGTAGAGGAATATTTCCTTTGGTGGCTTTTATGTTTAGTGTATCTTTTCCTCGAAATAGAGTGAGATTTACGGGGCTAGGTTTTTTACTAAGTATGTTGACAGCACTATCAGATGAGAAACTGATGATGTTTGTAGTATCAATCTTTAGTATTTTGTCACCTATTTGTAGCTGCTGGATATTGGGGCTTTGTTTTATAATTCGGGTAATGGTAAGCGTGTCTTTTATAGTACGAACCTGTATGCCCAATCCATTATAATTTCCACTCATTTCCCGAGTTACTTTTTCTAAAGTTTCTAAATTGAGATATGAACTATGAGGGTCTAATTGCCCGATGATATGGTTAATGGTATTATCTACAAGACTGTCGGTATTGACTTCTTCCATGTATTGATTATCAATCAGAGAAACAAGTCGTCTAATCTTTTGTTCGTTAGAACTATACTCTAACCCTACTAAATTATTATTTTCATCTAATGCAAAATCATATTTTCTCCCCAACATAAAACCAATGATGAGTAATATCAAAGTGATGATAATGATATTGATAGTTTTGAAAAATAGACGCATATTTTGCTAAAGTTCTTTTTCTGTAATTTGTGAAATTTCTACATGTGCTTTTTCTAGAAAATCCATTCCGGAAGAGTCTTTGTACTTTTCCATGTAAATAACTCTTTTAATTCCGGCTTGATGAATGAGCTTACTGCATTCTTTACAAGGAGAAAGTGTGATGTAAAGAGTAGCTTCTCTACAGCTTTGGGTTGATGCTGCAACTTTTAGAATGGCGTTTGCTTCAGCATGTAAAACATACCATTTTGTATAACCTTCGTCATCCTCACAAAAATTCTCAAACCCAACAGGAGTACCGTTGTACCCATCGGATATAATCATACGATCTTTTACAATTATTGCACCAACTTGACGGCGCTTGCAGTGTGATAATTTCCCCCATTCCATCGCCATTCGTAAATAGGCTTTGTCGTACTTTAATTGTTTTGCATCCATTGTGTGCAATTTAGAAAAAGTTCAATTAGTAACGAATGGTTTTAGGAAAAGTTTTAGATTAAACTTTGTCTGTCTTTGTAGTTGAGGATAAGGAAAATGGTAATTAGCGTGATGAATGCCCAAAGTGAACTTCCTCCATAACTAAAGAAAGGAAGGGGTATTCCTACTGTTGGAAAAAGCCCCATAACCATAGCAATATTGATGAAAAAATGAATCAAAAATATAGTAGCAACCGAATAACCAAAAAAGCGAGAGAACGCATTTCGCTGTGATTCAGCGATATAGTAAATCCGAATAATAAATAATCCATAAAATAGAATTAACAAAGAACTGCCTACAAATCCCCACTCTTCGCCTACGGTACAGAAAATATAATCGGTAGATTGTTCCGGAACAAATTTTCCCATTTTCACCGTACCTTGTAAATAGCCTTTTCCCAATAAATCACCGGAACCAATTGCCGTTTTTGAGTAAAGAAGGTTATATCCTGATGTGTCACGGTATTTTTTTTCACCTTCGAATAAAACCATGATACGCTCTTGTTGGTGATTTGGTAATTCAGAATAAATTTTAGAAGAAAAAAGAGAAATACTACTTACCAAAGTTAAAATTGCAATAGAAATTAGAGCTGTTTCAGTTGAGCGGTTTGAACCAAATTCCGGACTAAACATTTTGTAGGGTGACTGTGAATTGTCACGAATGATGAAATAAGAAACTGAAAGTGCTGAAATCAATGCTAATACCAACCCAACTACAGAAAAGAAATAGACATTGAATTGAAGTATTTCAATCGGCTCATACCCTTTTGCCGACTTATCTTGAATTGCCCCCATTTCCGGAAAAAATGTCACCAATATGATTAGGACAACAAAAAAGAATACGAGTCCATATTGTAATCCCATAAGTGTCTTTAGCATTGCCCGATTATATGTAAAGGCAGTTATGAATAGGCAGACTATCATGGTTGAAAAACCAATTACCGTTAGTATGTAATAAGAAGGATAGGAAATAGAAGTTAAAAACAATACACCACCAATTACAGGTATAAAAATGTACCAAGTGGAGAACCCTTCTCGAACTAGAGCTACGATAAAAGCACTAAAAACTAGAACTGATCCCAAGTCGGGTTGTAAGAGTATAAGTCCTACAGGAAGACCAATAATTACAAATGAGGTTAAAATTGTTTGCCGTGACCCTATTTCTATAGAGGGTGAACTGATGTAGTTTGCCAAAAGAAGTCCTGTGGCTAATTTGGCAACTTCTGCTGGTTGAAAACTGACAAATCCAAAGTTAAACCATGCTTTTGCACCGTTAATTTCTTTTCCTAATATGAGTACAGCAATTAACAAGACAATAGCCGTGATGTAGAGAAGTGGGCTGTAAATTTCAAAGAAATTTGAGCTAGTTGATGAAATAGAAATTAATCCAATGATTAGAATAAAACTTAGACCAAAAAACAACAACTGTTTCATCCCTTTACCTGGGTCAACACTGTAAATATTCATAATTCCAAATACAATCAGAACCAAACACATAAATATTGTAAGCCAGTCAATCCCCCTCAAACTTCTACTTTGGCTCATGTCTAGGGATTATTTGTTTTTAAACTATCGGTATTTGCTATTGTACTATCGGGTTTAGGTTCTACATACCAGCCATTTCGTTTTAGATAGCTAATCCATTGTCTTTTGTATTCACTTTGTAGGTTTCCCCTTATCATTTTATTTTCAAGCCCTCTACGTTGAACGGTATCAAGTAAATACTTTTCGGCTATTAAACTTGACATTGGCGCAGCCCAACGTGCACCCCAGTATCCATTTTCTACGATTACTGCAACCACAATTTTTGGATCATCAACAGGGGCAAACAGGGTAAAAAGTGAGTGATCCTGTCCTTGTGGATTTTGAGCAGTCCCTGTTTTTCCTGCTTGTGTAAAAAGTTTGGTTCGAAATGCTCTAGCTGTTCCAATTGTAAATACTTGCGTCATGCCGTCTATAATTGGTTCAAAATGTCTAGGTTCAACTAATGTTTTTTTCATTTTGGTAAAACGAGGGTCATTTTGAACTTCTCCATCTACTTCTTTGACAATATGTGGTGTATAAAAAGAACCTTTATTAACGATGGCTGCTGTGAAATTAGCCATTTGTAAAGGGGTAGTTGTTATATCTCCCTGCCCAATCCCGTTAAAAATCATTTGATAAGGTGTCCAGTTTCCTTCGCCAAATCGGGAATTGTAAAATTTTCCAGAAGGAATTAAACCGGGACTTCCTACTGCTAAGTCATTTCCTAGGTAAGTTCCTAGTCCAAAACTATTCATAATCTCTTTCCATTCATCAACTCCTTTTGCATAGTCGTCAGGATATTTCCTGACAATGTCTCGGTAGGTTTCAGAGAAATAATTATTACAAGATTTGGCAATTGCCAACCTAACAGCAATTGGACGGTAATACTGTCCACAATGACAAGCAATTTTCATTTTTCCATACCGAAACCCATGTTTGCAAACATATCCGGTGGAATCTGTAATGACACCCATTTGCAGAGCTGCTAGTCCGGTCATCATCTTAAATGGAGAACCTGGTGGATAAGCTCCTTGTGATGCTCTGTCATAATTGGCCATAGTCATGGTATCTCTCAGTAAAATAGTTCGTTCTTTTGAGGTTAGATACCGGTGAGGGTCAACAGTGGGGGCGGATGCCATTGCTAGAATTTCACCTGTTTTTGGGTCGAGTGCTACAATTGCTCCTCTTTTATTGGTTAATAGTTTTTCAGCATATTGTTGTAATTCGTAGTCAATAGTTAGTGTAATGGTTTTTCCACTTTTTGCAGGACGGTCATGCTCTCCATTTTTATAGGGTCCTACAGACTTCATCAATCGGTCTGCTATATAGTTTCTGACACCTTTTACGCCCCGAAGTTCTTTCTCGTAAGATTTCTCTACTCCGGCAATCCCAACTAAATCTCCGGGTTGGTAATAAGTAGAGTCCGTTTTGATATAATTTTCATTGGCTTCATTGATGTAGCCAAGTATATTTCCGGCAGAGTGTACCATGTATTTTCTTTCGGGTCTTTTGATGATGGACATTGAGGGAAATAGGTAGAGTTGTTCTTGGATTCGAGCGTAGTCTTCTCTTGAAACATTTTTAATTAAAGGATAAGGAGAAAGTGGAGCAAAATGTTCATCACTTCGAATTTGATTCATTCGCTGAGTAAATTCTTCTATTTCTATTCTGGCTAGTTTACAGAATGAAACTGAATCAAAACTTTCATTAACCATTTCCGGAATGACATCAAGTTCATAACTATACGCATTACTTACAAGGAGTTTTCCATTTCGGTCAAGTATATCACCCCGGTTAGGAAAAAGAATTTCTTGTTTTATAGAAGTATTTATGGCATTTAGCTTATAGCGATCTGTAGATAATTGTAGGTAAAATAGCCGTCCGATGAATAAGCTCACGATGAGTAAAACAACGGTATATAAAACATAAACTTTGTTCATTATGCAATTCTCTTTCTAAACAAAATTAAATAGAAAAATACAAAAATGAATGTAAAAATAGAACTGTAAAGCGTTCGGTGCATAATTTCTGTGATATTATCTAGGCTGAAACTTTCGAAGAAATATAAAAGAAAGTGATGAATTAGAATCATCAGGGATAGATAAACAATCCATTGTCCAATTTTAAAATTGGTAAAGCGAAATTCTTCTACTTCAAAATATTTCATACCGGAAATTAGTCGAACCAGTGACCTACTTATTGCTCCAATAGTGAGACAGGCAAAGGCATGAATACCTCCTGTATTTTCAAATATATCAATACCCCAACCGAGTAAAAAGCAGAGTGTAAGAAATATATAACGGTTTCTATATATAGGATAAAATAGGATGAAGAGTATATAAATATAGGGGGTGGCTATGTATTTGTAATTAATTTTGCTAAAAATTAATACTTGTAACAAAACCAAAATAAATAGTACGAGTATGTTTTTTAATAATCTAAGGTTGAGCATTTTGAGCTGTGCTATCTATTTTTTCTACTTCTATAATTTCATCTTTTTCAAGGTTTATCACTACCTGAGCATAGCGTATTTGAGCAAAGTCTTCTTTTAGTTTAACTTGAATATCGAGTTCACCGGTTATATCATCTATCTTTGAATCAGAAACTGTCCCTATCATAATTCCTCCAGGAATAGCACTGGACTTTCCATCTGTTTCTATAGTATCGCCTTTTGATACAGTTATGTATTTTGGAATTTCACTTAGTTGTGCATATCTTGGGTCTTTTCCATTCCAAATTAAGGTTCCAAAATATTGATTATGTTTTAGTTGAGCTGTTATTTTTGTGTTTGTGTTTAGTGCTGATATTACTCGGGAATAGTTTTCAGAAGTTTTATAAATATAGCCGATAACACCATTTCCAGAAATAACACCCATCCCCTTTTTTATTCCTTGCCTAGAACCTTTGTTTATTGTCATCATATTATGTGATTTCATGATGGAATTGTTGATGACTTTTACAGGAATAAAGCTATAAGTCTGGTGAAATTCAAGGCTACTGATAGGTCTTTGTGTTGTATCTGCTTCTGATATTTCTCCTTTTAATTGCTCAAGTTCTTTTCGTAGGCTTGAATTTTCGTTTTGAAGAGTTAAATTATCTTCTTTTAAATGAATAAATTGAGTTGTATTAGTAATTCGTTCATCTACATAACCACTTATATGAGTACTGGTTTTTGCAAGTACAGACTTATGATAAACCTTTTGTCTAAACGTTAGTACAAATGCTATGATAGACAAGGTTATGTAAAATAAAAACAATCCATTCTTTATAATGGGTCTAAGGATGAATTGCATGAGGGCTTATTTCATTAAAAATGTAAACTTATCAATATTTTTCAAAGCAATTCCGGTTCCTCTTACAACAGCGCGTAGTGGGTCATCTGCTAAAAAGACGGGCAATCCGGTTTTTTTGGATATACGTTGGTCTAACCCCCTCAACATAGAACCACCTCCGGCCATATAAATTCCGGTATTATAAATATCGGCAGCAAGTTCAGGAGGAGTTTGTGATAGGGTTTCCATAATGGCATCTTCAATTCGTAGAATAGATTTATCCAATGCACGTGCAATTTCTTTATAATTGATGGTGATTTCTTTAGGCTTTCCTGTAATTAAGTCTCGACCTTGTACCGCCATATCCTCTGGTTCTTGTTCTAAGTCCTCTATAGCAGCTCCTACATCAATTTTCACACGCTCAGCAGTCCGTTCACCAATATATAAGTTATGGTGACTTCGTAAGTAGTAAGCAATGTCATTAGTAAATACATCACCGGCAATCTTTACCGATTTATCACAAACAATTCCACCTAAGGCTATGACTGCAATTTCGGAAGTACCACCTCCAATATCAATAATCATATTTCCTTTAGGTAACTGTACATCAATCCCGACCCCTATAGCTGCTGCCATTGGTTCATAAATCAAACGAATATCTTTTGCATTAACATGTGCAGCAGAGTCTTTTACAGCTCTTTTTTCAACTTCTGTAATCCCGGATGGGATACAGATTACAATTCGGAGTGATGGGGAGAAAAACTTTCCTCTGATTCCTGGGATTTGTTTTATAAATTCCCGAATCATAAACTCAGAAGCCTCAAAATCTGCAATTACACCGTCTTTCAGAGGGCGAATGGTTTTTATATTATCATGAGTTTTTCCTTGCATATGTTTCGCCTTTTCTCCCACAGCGATAACTTTGTTGGTTCGTCGGTCTATAGCAACAATTGAGGGACTGTCAATTACTACTTTGTTGTTGTGTATAATAAGTGTGTTAGCCGTTCCTAAGTCAATGGCAACTTCTTGCGTAAAAAAATTGAATAATTTCATTTAAAAGGTTAAATCTTTAAGTCTTTTGGTAATAGCATACAAAAATAGATAAATTATAACGAGTTTGAGGAACAATAAATTATCTTTTTCTGAAATTTTTTGAAATTTCGAATGTACAGAGTTATAAAATTCTCTTTATAACACGTAATTTATGGGAATAAGTTTGTGAATCAGTATTGAAAATTCCTGTGATGTCAATTGGGTCTATCCGTACATTTCCGTGTGCATGGATTATCTTATTATCTCCTATAACTATTCCGACATGAGTTATTTTTCCTTCAGCATTATCAAAAAAAGCTAAATCTCCAGGTTCGGCTTCTTCTACAAAACTCAAAGCATCGCCTAATTCTGCTTGCTGGTAGGCATCTCTAGGTAATTTCACACCACATAATTTATAAACTTGTTGAACCATTCCTGAACAATCAATTCCAAAAACAGATTTTCCACCCCATAAATAAGGGGTGTTTAGATAAAGTTTGGCTAATGTTGGAATTTCTTCTTTTGAAAAGTTTCCAGAATTTGTTTCGCCTATATAATCAAATTCTTTTTCTCCAAAGGTGATTTTCCCATGACTAAGATTTGCTAAATGAGCAGCCATTGGTAGAGTGATAGGAGTATTGTCTATAACTGCTAAATTGAAACTATCCGTAGCATAAATAGAGTTTTCAGTAGAATTATATTCACTTTCGCTGAGCTCAAAATATTGCTTTTTATCAGTCCAACCTTCATAAGCATCAAAATCTGCCTTTATCTTTATCCAATTGTTTTTGGTGTCAATAATTTCTACTTTTTCACCAAATAAAATTTGACTGACCATTTCGGAACGGTCAGAAGCCTCTGCTCTCAAAGGCGATACACTTACTTGACAAATGGCGTATTTCATTTACTTTTTTCTAATTAAACTAATTCCATCGCGAATGGGAAGTATAGCGACTTCTACCCTAGCATCTTGCGCAATATAGTCGTTAAATTTTTTCAAAGAATCGGTATCTTTATCGTTCGCTTTTGTTTCTTCCAAAACTTTTCCATACCAAAGCACGTTATCTGCTAAAATAACACTTCCTGAATTGAGTCTCTCAATGATTTTTTTATAGTAATTCAGGTAATTACTTTTATCGGCATCTATGAAAACCAAATCAAAATTTAGGTTTTCAAATTCTGTTAAAATATCCAAAGCATCACCAGTCTTTATTTCAATTTGAGAGGAATAATCAGACTCCTCAAAATATTTTGAAGAAAGGTGAGTCAATTCTTCATTTCGGTCAATGGTAATAATTCTCCCATTTTGTTTTAAACCTTCGGCCAAACACAAAGCAGAATATCCTGTAAACGTTCCAATTTCTAAGATTAAATTAGGTTGAAGTATTTTAGAAATTAAACTCAAAATTCTCCCCTGGTAGGCTCCTGAAAGCATTTGGGGGTGAGTTGTCTTTTGAAAAGTTTCTTTTTCCAAACGTTTTAATAGATCAGACTGTGGACTAGTATGTGTATTTAAATAATTTTCTAATTCTGCTGATAAAAAATTCATCTAAAAGCTTTTAATTCCTACAAAATTAAACTTTTCGATAAAATAATTTGTAATTTTATCCACAATCAAATCAAATTTAAATGATCAATAAAAAAGTTGAAAATGTACAAGTCGCACTTGATGGGGTAAAAGATGGAATGACTTTTATGCTAGGAGGATTTGGACTTTGTGGGATTCCGGAAAATATAATTGAAGAATTAGTTCGATTGGAAATTAAGGGCATTACGTGTATTTCAAATAATGCAGGTGTAGATGATTTTGGGCTGGGTTTATTGCTCCAAAAAAGGCAAATTAAAAAAATGATATCTTCTTATGTAGGAGAAAATGATGAGTTTGAAAGACAAATGCTAAGTGGAGAGTTGGAAGTACAGTTAACGCCTCAGGGAACTTTGGCTGAATTATGTAGAGCTGCCCAGCATGGCTTTCCGGCAGTTTGGACTCCAGCAGGGTATGGTACAGAGGTAGCTGAAGGAAAGGAAACACGTGAGTTTGATGGGAAAATGTATGTTCTGGAAATGGCTTACAAAGCAAATTATTCATTTGTGAAAGCATGGAAAGGAGATGAAGCTGGAAATTTAATTTTCAAAGGAACAGCGCGGAACTTTAATGCACCGATGGCAGGAGCCGGTAAAATTACAGTTGCAGAAGTTGAAGAATTAGTTCCTGTGGGTGAATTAGACCCTAATCAAATTCATGTTCCCGGAATTTTTGTACAACGAATTTTTCAAGGTGAAAAGTATGAAAAACGAATCGAACAACGAACAGTTAGACAGCGTATCTGATCAATTAATTAAATGAAACAAAATGGCTTTAAATAAAGAACAAATTGCACAAAGAATAGCAAAGGAATTAAAAGATAAATACTATGTAAATTTAGGAATTGGTATTCCAACTTTGGTAGCAAACTACATACCGGAAGGAATTGAGGTTGAATTTCAGAGTGAAAATGGTGTACTTGGGATGGGACCTTTTCCCTATGAGGGAGAGGAAGATGCAGATATAATAAATGCGGGAAAACAAACAATAACAACAATGTCTGGAGCTGCTTTTTTTGATTCGGCAATGAGTTTTGGAATGATTCGGGGCAAACATGTAGATTTAACGGTTTTGGGGGCTATGGAGGTTGACCAAAATGGAGATATAGCCAATTGGAAAATTCCAAGAAAGTTAGTAAAAGGAATGGGTGGTGCTATGGATTTGGTAGCCTCTGCCGACAACATTATTGTGGCAATGATGCATACAAATAAAGCCGGTGATTCTAAAATTTTGAAAAAATGCACATTGCCGTTAACGGGAGTAAATTGTATCACAAAAGTTGTGACAAATCTCTGTGTTTTAGAGCTTACAAATGGTAAATTTCGACTGTTGGAAAGAGCACCAGGAGTAAGTGTTGAAGAAATTCAAAATGCTACGGAAGCAGAATTGATAGTAGAAGGAGAAATTTTGGAAATGAAATTTTAATTTTATTAAAAATAATGTGTTTACGAACCTCAACTTTAGAGTTGGGGTTTTTTAGTTACTTTTTTGTTTGAAATCAAAAGCATCACGGAGAACATTTCCAAATATATTAAAAGCAAGTACCAAAATCATAATAGCAATTCCGGGTAATAAAGCTAAGTGTGCATCACCAATAATAATGTGTGTGTAATTTTCTTTGATTAAATTTCCCCAAGAGGGTGTAGGTGGTTGAGCGCCAATTCCCAAAAAGCTAAGACCACTCTCAATCAAAATTGCAGCTGCAAAATTTGCGGCTGAAATCACAATTACAGGAGCAAGGATGTTGGGTAATATTTCCTTGAAAATAATCCTAAAATCACTAAATCCCAAAGCATGAGCTGCTTCTACAAATTCTCTCTCTCTATAACTGATAAACTGTCCACGTACAACACGGGCAACTTCTACCCACATAGTTAAACCAACTGCTACAAAGATTTGCCAAAATCCTTTTCCTAGAGCGAGTGTTATGGCAATTACCAAAAGTAACGTGGGTATAGACCATACAACATTAATGAGCCACATAATGAAGTCATCTATTTTTCCACGGTAGTAGCCTCCCATAGCTCCAATTGGAATACCAACTACCAATGAAATGAATACAGCAATGAAACCGATTAAAAAAGAGATTCGAGTTCCGATGATAAGTCTTGAGTAAAAATCACGTCCGTAGGCATCAGTTCCGAGCCAAAATGTCTGTTCACGTATGAATTTTTTTTCTACCTTATCTATTGGAATACCTTTATCAGTCCATGTTTTAATGGGGATAAAGCTAGGTTCTCCTTGTAAATCTTCGCCCAAAAAAGGTATATAAGTTATGGTGTCATTGGTTAATGAGTAATTGTTAATTGCAATTTGTTCGGTGTCAACTTGTTTTCCTAAAAAGAAATCACGTATAGATTCTTTTGTTGAATAGTTGTTTAGCGGGATTTCTAAAATTAATTGTTTGAACCCCATGGGTTTATGTGCCAAAATTACATTTTGTTGATTTGCGTTTTGGACTTTGTCAGAAGAAATGCCGTAAGCAAATATTGTAACGATAGTTGCCACAACAATCAGTGCCAAAGACACTATCCCAAGTGGATTCTTTTTAATTCGGCTGAGAGCGACTTGGTTAAATGAACCGGTTTGTTGTTCCATTTAGGTTTAGGAAATATCTTTCAAAATATTTAATGATTCTTCTAAATAAAAGTCGTTTGATAAACTCTTATGCCAACTCTTTCTACGTTCTTTTAGTACAGTGTCTTGTTCTAATTTTGGTAATTCAGATATTGGTGATTTTATTTGGAATCGTGTTTTGTAAACATCAATAGAATCAAATTTTTTAGAGCGAGTTTCACGTAATTCCTTTTCTTTTTTAAATTGGCTTATACTGAGTGGAATGTGGTCGGTTTTTTCTAATTCTTCATAATATTTTGCAGCTTCATCGATTAAGTTTAAATAAGGGCTATTTGCCAACCGTACTTTACTTTTTTGTTTGATTTGTTCAACATTAATTTTTGTTTCCCAACGGTCAAACGGTACAGATTTTATCTGATCCCAAGGTAAAGCATCTTCTGAGTTGGATTCGCTTATATCAGAGTAAGTCAATAAATCAGTCATCGTAATGTCAGGCGTAACACCTCGCAATTGCGTAGAACCACCATTGACACGGTAAAACTTCTGAATGGTCACTTTCAGTGCGCCATATTCATCAGCATTGAAGGTTCGTTGGTCCAGTGGGATGAAAGTTTGAACCGTTCCTTTTCCGTAAGTTTTGTTGCTACCAACAATTACAGCGCGACCATAGTCTTGCATGGCTGCAGCCAAAATTTCAGAAGCGGAAGCAGATAGTTCATTTACCATAATCACCAATGGCCCGTCATATAAAACTCCTGAATCTTTGTCTTCATGAATTTTCATTTGCCCATCACTTCTTCGAACCTGTACAATTGGTCCTTTTGGAATAAATAGCCCGGCAATTTGAACGACTTCTTCAAGAGAGCCGCCACCGTTGTAACGCAAATCAAAAATTAATCCTTTGATGTTTTCTTTTTTCAACTCATTAATTTCACGTGTGATGTCGTCTGATGGATCGCGTCCGTTTCTATCGTTGAAATTGGTATAAAATTCAGGGAGGTAAATGACACCATATTTTTCACCATTGTCTTCTATGACTGCACTTCGGGCAAATACTTCATCGTATTCGATTACATCACGAATCAACTTTATATCTTTTAGTGTTCCGTCTTTCTTTTTTACAGTTAGTGTGACCTCAGTTCCTTTTTTACCGCGTATATGACGTATGGCTTCATCCAGTAACATCCCTACAATGTTTTTTGGATCTTCACCTTTTTGTTTTACATGGGTGATTTGGTCGCCTACTTCCAATTGCCCGTCTTTCCACGCAGGACCACCAATTACCAATTCAGTAATGGTTGCATAGCCTTTTTTGTCTTGAAGTTTTGCTCCGATTCCTTCTAATTGACCGGAAATATTTACATCAAAATCATCCTTATCTTGTGGTGAAAAATAACCGGTATGTGGGTCGTATTTTTCAGTAAATGAGTTAATGTAGTGAGTTAAAAATTTTTCTTTTTTTAATTTTAATTGTCTTCTGAAAAAATCTGAAATATTATCCGAAACAGTTTCTCTTGCTTCTTGTTCCAATTCAGAAAAAGACAAATCTACTTTGGTAGAATCTTCTTGAAGACGTAAAAGTTCGGTCAGAGTGCTGTATTTTAAATATTTTCGCCAAAGGTCTTTTGCTTCTTTTTTATCTTTTGCGTAATTAACTACATCATCTCCAACTAAATATGATTCATCTACATTGAAATCAAAAGGTTGTTCGAGAGCTTCCTCAGAATATTCTTTTGCTTCTTGAAATCTTTTGAATAAAGTGTCTATTGTTGTGTGATAAAAAGTTAAATCTTGATTGTTGAAATAATCATCTAGGTTATTAAAGTCTTTTTTAAAAGCATCATAATCAGATTGTAATAAATATCTTTTTGAAGGGTCTATTTTTTCTAAATACAGATCAAATACATCATTGGAAAAACTATCATTTATAATTTGAGGGCGATAGTGCATGTACGTCAGTGTGTTTTTGATGTTTTTTATAATGGTTTTGATTTTTGAATCATCTACGGTATTATTAGGTGTACAAAAACAAAATGCTAAAAAGCACATGGAAAGAAAAGACAGAAGTATGAATGTTTTTTTCATCAGCATATTAAATCCTTGTTAAAATAAGATTAGTTTCCTCATCAAATAGCTCACCAAAAAAGTAGTTTCATTAAATTTGATGCTTAAACGTACAAATATATATGAAATCCATTGAAAAACCATTGATTCTAGTAACAAATGATGATGGGATAACAGCTCCCGGAATCAGAGCTTTAATTAAAATGATGAATGAAATTGGAGAGGTCTATGTGGTGGCGCCCGATAGTCCACAAAGTGGTATGGGACACGCAATTACAATCAATTCAACGTTGTTTTGTGAACAGGTGAAAATTGATGATGAACTCCAGTCTGATAGAGAATGGGCGTGTTCAGGAACACCGGTTGATTGTGTGAAATTAGCAGTGAATAAAATTTTACCACGCAAACCGGATTTATGTGTTTCGGGAATTAATCATGGTTCAAATTCTTCTATAAATGTGATTTATTCGGGTACAATGTCTGCTGCGGTGGAGGCAGGTATGAGTGGAATCCCTTCGATTGGTTTTTCACTTTGTGATTTTTCATATAGTGCTGATTTCAATTCTGCTAAAGAATATATTCAAAAGATAGTTTGTGAAGCAATTGAGCAAAAAATGCCAAAAGGAATGGTTCTAAATGTAAATATTCCTAAATTACCACAAGAAAAATTAAAAGGAATTAAAATTTGTCGTCAAGCAGAAGCCGCTTGGGTAGAAGATTATGATGAAAGAAAAGACCCAAGAGGAAAAACCTACTATTGGCTCACCGGAAAATTTGAGAATTTAGACAAAGGAAAAGATACGGATGAGTGGGCTTTGAGTGAAGGTTATCTGTCAGTTGTACCAATTCAGTATGATATGACAGCACATCATTATATAGGGAATTTGAATAAGTGGAATTTGTGAAAATATTTAACTATTTTTGAGGATGCTTCAAATTCAAATTATAAATGGACCAAATTTAAACTTACTGGGAAAACGAGAACCTGAGGTTTATGGAGATACGTCATTCGAAGTGTATTTTTCTCAGCTTCGGAAACAATTCCCTGACTTTGCTTTGCATTATTTTCAGTCCAATCATGAAGGTGATATTATAGATAAGTTACATGAAGTAGGATTTGTGTATGATGGAGTAGTGATAAATCCAGGTGCGTATTCACATTATTCCTATGCAATTGCTGATGCGATAAAAGCAATATCAACTCCGGTAGTAGAAGTTCATATTTCAGACATTCAAAGTAGGGAAGAGTTTAGAAAAATTTCTGTAACTGGGGTAGATTGTATACAGATGGTTTCAGGAAAAGGATTAGGAGGCTATCAAGAAGCGATTGAAATTTTAACTAAGAAGTAAACTGCCCTTTAAGTTGTTCGTTTAGAGAATGAATGTAATTTAAAAGTTCCATCCGTCCAATTTTACTTGTCGCAGAGGAAACAAATACTTGAGGCATAGACTCCCAAGTTTTCAGCATTTCTTTTTTATAATTAGTAAGTGCTTTTTGCAGAGCAGTACTACTAATTTTGTCAATCTTTGTAAATACCATAGAAAATGGAATCTGATTCTCACCAAGCCATTCCATAAATTCCAAATCAATTTTTTGTGGAGGAATCCTACAGTCGATTAATACAAACGTATTGATTAAATTAGGACGCTGTGTCAGGTAATTTGTAATCATTTTCTCAAATTGACCACGTTTGGTTTTTGAAACACGTGCGTATCCATAGCCGGGCAAATCGGTTAAATACCAACTATCTTCCATTTTAAATATGTTGAGAAGTTGAGTTTTTCCAGGAGTACCAGAGGTTTTGGCTAAATTTTTATATACAGCCAACATATTGATTAGGGATGATTTTCCTACATTAGATCTACCAATAAAAGCATATTCGGGTATAGTGGGTTCAGGGCAATCTGTCCACTTGGGTGCACTTTTTACAAACTCAGGACTTAGGTTCATTGGGTAGAAACGATTTGTTTTTCATCTAGCCAATTTGCCAAAAGTTTATTGAAATCATCTGGATGCTCCATCATAGGGGCATGTCCACATTTGTCTATCCAATAAAGCGTGGAATTGGGTAAGCCTTTGTTAAAATCGACGGCAACTTCGGGAGGTGTTACACTGTCTTGTTTTCCCCAAATCAAACAAACCGGTGTGTGAATATCTTTTAGGTCTTTTTTCATATTGTGCTTGATAGCACTTCTTGCAATGTATAAGGTCTTGATGGCTTTTTTACGATCATTTACAGTTTCAAACACATCATCTACAATTTCTTTCGTCGCAACACTTGGGTCGTAAAAAACTTCTTGTGTTTTTTTCAAGACATAATCATAGTTTCCTCTTTTGGGGAAAGTTTCACCAAAAGACTTTTCATAAAGTCCGGAGCTTCCGGTTAAGCAAAGTGCTTTAACGAGTTCAGGATGTTTGTGTGTGGCAACTAACCCTAAATGTCCACCAAGTGAATTTCCTACCAAGATAGCAGGTTCTTGTACGATTTCTTTGAGAAAACGAGCAACAAAACGAGCAATGCTCGAAACGTTTGTGTTCAATAAAGGATAACTATAAATAGGCAATTCAGGAGCAAAAACCTTAAATCCTCTTTCCGAAAAATATTTCGTTAAAGAACTAAAATTACTCAACTCACCCATTAACCCATGAAGTAAAACAATAGGAGTTCCTTCGCCTTCTTCAAGGTATGTATATTTCTTAGACTTCTTCAGGTTTAAAAGCATTCAACTTTTGTTGTTTGAAACAAAAATAAGGAAATATGTTTTAATTGAAGAAAAATAAATTTTTATACCAACTAAATTTTGAACTCAACCCATTCTAAAGTTTTGATAATCTAACTTCTAAAAAATACAGGAGGGATTTGAATTAAATTTAAACAGTTAGTGGTGAAAGTTATTAACAAAGTGGTAATTTGTGGTAATTTGTGGTAAAAAGTTTTTACTTTTGATAAAAATTTTAATTTTTTGAAACCACTAATTGGAACATACGAATGTAAAGTTGATGCAAAAGGTCGTCTTCCGTTACCGGCAAGTTTGAAAAAACAACTTGCTGTTATTTTGGATGATGGGTTTGTATTGAAACGTTCTGTTTTTCAGCCTTGTTTGGAGTTGCATCCAATGGCAGAGTGGGACAATGTGATGGCTGAAGTCAATAAATTAAATCGATTTGTAAAGAAAAACAATGATTTCATTAGGCAGTTCACAGCAGGAGTGAAAGTGGTGGATGTAGATGCAAATGGTCGTATCCAAATTGCAAAAGATTTAGTGGCCTTCGCTGGGATTAAAAAAGAAGTAGTGTTGTCATCTTCCATTAATGTGGTGGAGATTTGGGATAAAGAAAGCTATGAGCAAGCGGTTGATGTAAACGAAACGGATTTTGCAAGTTTGGCAGAAGAAGTGATGGGGAACATAGAGATAAATGAAGATGGGGTATCATAGTCCGGTATTGCTAAAAGAGAGTGTTGATGCCTTAATTGGAAATGTAAACGGTGTTTATGTAGATTGCACATTTGGGGGAGGCGGACACTCAAGAGAGATTTTGAAACGGCTAGGCGAACAAGGGCGATTAATTTCATTTGATCAAGATGAAGATGCAAAAACCAATTTGATTAAAGATGATAGATTTCAATTGGTGATGCAGAACTTTCGGTTTTTGAAGAATAACTTACGCTATTTAGGTATACAAAAGGTAGAAGGTATTTTAGCTGATTTAGGTGTTTCTTCACATCAGTTTGATACGCCGGAAAGAGGTTTTTCAACCCGTTTTGATGGGGATTTGGATATGCGGATGAATCAAAATTCAAAATTGACGGCTGCCAAAGTTCTAAATGAATACAGTGAAGAAAAATTAGCAGATATTTTCTATCAATACGGTGAATTAAAATCTTCACGCAGAATGGCTAGAGAAATAGTTTTGGGGAGAAATCAAAGGCCTATTCGGACAATTGAGCAGTTAAAACAAATCTTTCACTATATCCCAAAAAACAAAGAAAATAAAATTTTCGCTCAACTTTTTCAATCCTTACGGATTGAAGTAAATGATGAAATGTCTGCATTGCGTGAAATGCTACAGCAGACAGGAGAAGTGATAGAGCAAGGTGGGAAATTAGTAGTGATTTCGTATCACTCATTAGAAGATAGGTTGGTGAAAAGGTATATGAAAACCGGGTTATTTGAAGGTGAACCGGATCGTGATGTGTATGGGAATTGGGAAGCACCATTTAAACCTACTCAATCAAAAATTATTGTTCCGACAGAAGAAGAGATTATGGAGAATCCAAGAGCGAGAAGTGCCAAAATGAGAATAGCGGTAAAAAACGATTAGAAAAGTGGCAAAGAACAAAAAAAGTAATATAAACATTAAAGATATCCTAAAAGGGAAATTCTTGGTAGATGATGGGTCGGTTCAACATTGGCGCTTTGTTTTGTATATATTCTTTTTAGCATTTCTGAGTATTTCAAGTTCTCACTGGGTAAATAAAAAAGTTGTAAAAATAAAAGGATTGGAACAAGACGTTTCCGATCTAAAAGCACAATATACAGATGCACATCGAATGTTGATGAAAATGCAATTAGAGCCTCAAATTATGCAAAAATCAGAGTCCATTGGGATGAAGTTGACAGATGAGCAACCGTATGTGTTAATTCAAAAAGTCTATGATAAAGAACCGTAAAAATCTACTCATAAGAGGGTATGTTGTAGCGATAGGATTACTTATCGTGGCAGTAGGTGTGCTTTATTCTATGGTGAAAATTCAAGTAGCAGAAGGGGACAAACTAGATGATTTTGCAGAACGAAACTTTAGACTGACAACAGAGCCTGCAGAAAGAGGGAATTTATATGCTTCCGAAGGAGATTTGTTGGCAACAACTATCACAGTGCATAACATCTTTTTGGATTTAACAGTAATCAAAGATGAGTTATTCGAATCTCAGGTAGGGACGCTATCCGATTCGTTGTCCAACATGTTTCAAAAACCGGCTTCGTATTTTGAACAAAAGTTACGTACTGAACGAAAAAAAGGAAATCGGTATATGACTTTAATAAAAGGACTGGACTATCAATCATACTTACGAATTAAATCTTTCCCAATTTTTACTGAGGGACAAAACAAAGGAGGTTTTATACATGAAACAAAACCCAAGCGTGAGCTTGTCTTGGCAGATGTTGGTGCAAGAACTATTGGCTACGATGATCAGCGTGGAAAAGCAGGGTTAGAGGGGGCTTATTCTAAAGATTTAGTAGGTGTAGAAGGAAAACGTTGGGAGCAATTTATGGGAAGAGGTCAGTGGCGACCTTTTAAATCATGGGAACAAGAACCAGTAAATGGTTCAAATGTTTATACAACAATTGATGCCGGAATGCAGATAGCAGCATATCAAGCATTGATGGGTCAGTTAAAAGCCTATCAAGCACACCATGGCTGTGTGGCTGTTATGGAGGTAGAGACGGGTAAGGTAAGAGCAATTGTGAATTTAAAGCGAATAACGGATAGTATTTATTCAGATGTATACAATTATGTGGTTGGTGAAGGTTTAGAGCCAGGCTCTACTTTTAAAACGGTTTCAATTCTGGCTGGTCTTGAAAATGAAAAATTTACTCCTGAAACAACTGTAGAAACAGGGGGTGGGCGTTATAGAATTTACAATCAAGTGATAACAGATACACATGGAAATGGAACATTGACGGTAGAAAAAGTATTGGTGAAATCATCAAATATTGGAACTGCAAAATTAATTAATAATGCTTTTGGTAGTGACCCACAAGAATATTTTGACCAATTGGATAAATGGAATTTAACAAAGCCATTGGGGATAGACATTCAGGGGGAAGCAAGACCTATATTTCATAGACCGGAAGACTCAGATTGGAGTAATATAACATTGCCTGTTATGTCTTACGGATACGGTTTCCAATTAACGCCACTTCAAATTTTGACATTTTATAACGGAATAGCGAATGGAGGAAAATTAGTAAAACCACTTTTTATTGATAAAATTGAAAAGAGTGATGGAGGAGTAGTTGAATACAAACCGCAGATTTTGGCAGAGCAGATGTCTTCACCGGAAAATATAGCGGCCATAACAGAAATGCTTCGAAAAGCAGTGGCAGAAGGAACAGCAAGAAATATATTTACAGAGCATTATGAAATTGCAGGAAAAACAGGGACAGCACGAGTAGAGTATTGGATTAAAAATCAGCCGATGCAGTACAGAGCCTCATTTGCGGGTTTTTTCCCAGCAGACAACCCCAAATATACCTGTGTAGTAATTGTACATAAACCCAATCGTAAAAAAGGATTTTATGGTGGAGGAGTAACAGCACCTGTGTTTAAAAAAATTGCAGATTGGGTATATTCCAGAACACCACGTTCTACACCTACAAAACCACAGTTGGTAGATGTTAAAAAAAGAATTGAAGGTGCTACAGACATAAATTTAACGAATGACCATAGTAAAATTCCTAACCTAATTGGAAAAAGTGGTGAAAGTGCAATTCCGGCATTGGAAAATTTAGGATTAGACGTTCGTTATACAGGAATTGGGAAAGTGGTGAAACAGTCAATATCTCCGGGATCAGGCTATAAAAAAGGTCAAACAATTTATTTGCTATTGGAAGGATGAAACTAAAAGATTTACTATATAAAGTTCATATAGAAGAGGTCATTGGTAGTACTGATGTGGAAATTTCATCTGTCCAGTTTGATTCTCGAAAAGTAGAAACAGGTACATTATTTGTTGCACTTTCCGGAACGCAAGTTGACGGACATGACTTTATAGAAAAAGCGATAGAACAGGGAGCAAAAGCAGTTATTTGTATTCAAAAGCCACAGGTTATTCATGATGGTATTACATATATTATAGTAAAAGATTCGTCAATAGCTTTAGGAGTTATAGCATCAAATTTCTATCAAAATCCTACTGAGAAATTAACCTTGATAGGAATCACAGGGACTAATGGGAAAACAACCACAGCTACATTGACCTATAATTTATTAGAGTCACTAGGTTATGCTACAGTGTTGGTTTCAACAATTCGTATTTTGATAAATGGCAGAGAGTATAATTCCTCCCACACTACGCCTGATATATTGACGTTGAACAAAATGTTTAGTGAAGCAGTAGAAGCAGGTTGTGAATATGCTGTTATGGAAGTGAGCTCACATGGTATTCATCAGAATAGAATTGCCGGATTAAATTTTCAAATTGGAGTTTTCACCAATATTTCACATGATCATTTAGATTACCATAAAACATTTTCAGGCTATATAAAAGCCAAAAAACAATTCTTTGACAATTTGCCAAAAACATCAAAATCATTAACGAATGTTGATGATAAAAATGGAGTGGTAATGTTACAAAATTCACCTTCAAAAAGATTTTCTTATGCGTTAAAAACAGATGCGGATTTTAAAGCAAAAATTCTTGAAAATCAATTTGATGGGATGTTGTTGCTACTTGATGGTAAAGAGTTCTGGACATCTTTGATTGGGAGATTTAACGCCTATAATCTATTAGCTGTTTATAGCATTGCCCGTTTATTGGATTTTGATGAAACAGAAATTTTAACACATTTAAGCAAGTTAAAAAATGTAGATGGTCGCTTTCAGTCATATATATCACCACAAGGAGTAGTAATTATTGTCGATTATGCGCATACACCGGATGCGTTGGAAAACGTATTAGCAACTACTCAGAGTATTCGAACCCGAAATGAAAAACTCATAACGGTTGTAGGCTGTGGAGGAGACCGAGATAAAGCGAAACGTCCTGAAATGGCAAAAATAGCAGCTCATGAATCTGACTTAGCCATATTTACATCAGATAACCCACGAAGTGAAGATCCTGAGGTGATTTTGAGTGATATGGAAGAAGGTGTTTTGCCAAGTGATTACAAAAAAACATTAAAAATAACAGACCGTAAAGAAGCGATAAAAACAGCTTTAAAGATGGTTGAAAAAGGGGATATAATACTGATAGCTGGAAAAGGACACGAAAACTATCAGGAGATAAAGGGAGTGAAGTATCCTTTTGACGATATGGAAATAACAAAAGACTTAAGCCAACAATTAAACAAATAAGCATGCTGTACTATTTATTCGATTTTTTAGATAAACAATTTAACATACCGGGTTCGGGAATGTTTCAATACACTTCATTTCGCGCAGGAATGGCGGTGCTTACTGCTTTGCTTATTGGATTGTTTTTTGGAAAGAAAATAATCAATTACCTACGCCGTGAACAATTAGGAGAAACCGTACGGGACTTAGGATTAGAAGGTCAAAAGGAAAAGCAAGGAACCCCAACTATGGGAGGAATCATCATCATTTTGGCAACCGTAATTCCTGTTTTGTTATTTGCAAAATTAGACAATATCTATATCATTATTCTTTTGGTTTCTACAATATGGTTGGGAGCAATTGGATTCTTGGATGATTACATCAAGGTATTTCGTAAAAATAAAGAAGGACTTGCGGGGAAATTTAAAGTTTTAGGGCAAGTAGGATTAGGGCTATTTGTAGGAGCGATGATTTACTTCAGTCCTGAAGTGACGGTAAAACATAGAGCTCCGATAGAGCAAGGGCAGCCCATGGGGCATGATATTGTAAAATTTGGAGAAGAAGAAAAAGTACTGGATACTACCGTTCCGTTTTTTAAAGATAATGAATTTAATTACGGAGATTTACTCTTTTGGATGGACAATTCAGGAAAAGTCAAATATGAATGGATTGTATTTCTTTTGGCAGTCATTACAATAATTACAGCCGTTTCAAATGGAGCAAATCTTACAGATGGAATTGATGGACTTGCTGCCGGATCTTCCGTCATTATTGTAGCTGCGCTTTCGTTGTTTGCCTTTGTTTCAGGGAATATCATTTTTGCAGATTACCTCAATATCGTATTCATTCCTCGAACAGAGGAAGTCGTTATATTTTGTACAGCATTTATAGGAGGACTCATAGGCTTTTTGTGGTACAACACTTATCCGGCTCAGGTATTTATGGGAGATACGGGAAGTTTGACCATTGGTGGATTGATAGCGGTTATTGCCATAATTGTTCGAAAAGAATTGATGTTGCCTGTGTTGTGTGGGATTTTCTTTGCAGAAAGCCTTTCTGTGATGTTACAAGTAGCTTATTTCAAATATACAAAAAAGAAATTTGGAGAAGGAAGACGTATATTTTTGATGTCACCTTTGCATCATCATTATCAAAAAGAGGGGTATCACGAAAGTAAAATAGTAAATCGAATGATGATTGTTGGGTTTATTTTGGCAGTTGCAACAATTATAACATTAAAAATCCGATAAATGAAAGAAAAATTAGTAGTGCTTGGAGGCGGTGAAAGCGGAGTAGGAGCTGCACTGCTAGGAGTCAAAGAAGGATTTGATGTTTTTCTTTCTGATAAAGGAGAACTCAAGCCGGAATATCGGACTAAATTAATAGATAATGGAATTGAATTTGAAGAAAAGCAACATACAAATTCAAGAGTTTTGGCAGCAGATATTGTAGTGAAAAGCCCCGGGATTTCTAAACAAGCAGGAATCATCCAACAGTTGCATGAAAAACAAATACCGGTAGTTTCAGAAATTGAATTTGCATCACGATATACAGATTCCAAAATCATTGCCGTTACGGGAAGCAATGGAAAAACCACCACTACCTCACTAATTCATTATATTTTAACAGAAGAGGGGCTAAATATAGGTTTAGGGGGTAACATTGGGAAAAGTTTTGCAGAATTGGTAGTAGAAGATAATTATGATTATTATGTGTTGGAAATCAGTAGTTTTCAGCTAGATGATGTGATTTTTTTTAACCCCTATATCGCAATTTTATTAAACATCACTCCAGATCATTTAGACCAATATGATTATAAACTAGAACGCTATGCTCGTTCAAAATTTAAAATAACAGAAAACCAAACACACGAAGACTACTTCGTGTACAATTTTGATGATGACATCATTACTGAATTATTAAAAGAAATAAATACACAAGCAATTAAAGTACCATATTCCATGAACACAAATTTGAATGAAGGAGCCTATGCCGAAGGAGAAAATGTACACATCAATTTCCCAAACGCTTTAGAATTAAAAACAACAGAATTTTCACTAAAAGGAAAGCACAATGTTTCCAATACTATGGCAGCAGCTACCGTAGCAAATATTTTGAAAATCAGAAAAGAAACCATAAAGCGAAGTATGTATGATTTTACAGCAGTAGAGCATCGCTTGGAATCTATATTGAAAGTCGGAGGAATTGAATTTGTCAATGATTCAAAAGCAACGAATGTCAATGCAACATACTATGCGTTGGAAAGTATGAGCACACCTACAGTTTGGATTGTGGGCGGACAGGACAAAGGAAATGATTATACAGAACTTATTCCTTTGGTAAAGAAAAAAGTAAAAGCAATTGTTTGTTTAGGGGTTGACAATCGGGTTATTGTAAATTCCTTTGACGGAATGGTGGATAATATCGTAGAAACGAAGTCTATGCAAGATGCCGTTAGGGTAGCCTATATGTTTGGGAAAAAGGGAGATACAGTTTTGCTATCACCTGCTAATGCGAGTTATGACTTATTTGAAAATTATGAAGACAGAGGAAATCAGTTTAAGAAAGAAGTAAAAAATCTTTAAAAATTTAAAAAGATAAGCAACGTGAGTTTTTTGAAAAATTATATAAAAGGAGACAAATACCTCTGGGCATTCATTTTTGCTTTGGCTATATTTTCTTTTTTGCCAGTGTACTCAGCAAGCTCAAACCTAGTTTACACAGTAGGTTCAGGTTCGGTTTTTTCTCACATGGTAAAGCATGCGGCGTTCTTAATTATTGGAATTATTTTTATTATCGGAATACAAAGAGTTGAATACAAATATTTCGGAGGATTAGCATTACTAGGATTACCTATTATTCTAATTTTATTGGTAGTCACATTACTACAAGGAACCACTATTGACGGTGCAAATGCCGCACGATGGATTAATGTTCCCGGTACATCTATAAAATTTCAAACATCCACATTAGCATCTATGGTATTGTTGATATACATAGCGCGTTACCTCACAAAAATCAGAGACAAACAAGTAACATTTGCACAAACCATATTGCCCTTATTTTTACCGATGTTTGCCATAATTGGACTCATATTTCCAGCAAATGGCTCAACCGCAATTATTCTTTTTGTGATGTGTATGACACTTTTATTTGTGGGAGGGTTTCCAATTAAAATATTACTTGGAATCTTAGGTGTTGGAATCTTAGCAGGAGGATTGTTTATTTATATAGCGTTAAATTTTGAAGACTTAATTCCAAACTCACGTGTACATACATGGAAATCAAGAATAGAAAATTTCTCCCAGTCCAAAGAAGATGGGATAGAAGCCTACCAAGTACAACATGCAAAAGCAGCAATTAACAGAGGAAGTGTTTCCGGAGTTGGTCCGGGAAAAAGTGTTTTCAAACAAACCTTACCACAGTCTTCTTCTGATTTCATTTTTGCAATTATAGTAGAGGAATATGGAATGATTGGAGCTATGGGGCTCATTTTTGTTTTCTTGCTTATCCTTTTTAGGATGATGATTGTTGCAACAAAGATTCATACATTTTTTGGAAGTTTACTGGTGTTTGCGGTGGGCATACCCATTATATTTCAAGCATTTATAAATATGGGAGTTGCAGTAAGTTTATTTCCGGTAACGGGGCAGCCATTGCCAATGATTAGTTATGGAGGAACCTCTATGTGGGTTACCTGTATAGCATTTGGTATTATTTTGAGTGTAAGTCGTGGGATTAAAACACAGGAAGAAATAGAATTAGAAGAAAAAAGAAATACAGATGCAGTTATCCAAGACATCGCCTAAAATAATTATAAGCGGAGGAGGTACGGGTGGACATATCTATCCGGCAATTGCCATTGCTGATGAGATAAAAAGACGATTGCCCGATGCCCAAATATTATTTGTAGGTGCAGAAGGAAAAATGGAAATGGAAAAAGTCCCCAAAGCAGGATACTCCATAAAAGGACTTCCTATTTTGGGAATTAACCGAAGTAATTTATTGTCCAACTTTAAATTTCCATTCAAATTGCAAAAAAGTTTACGCCTTGCCAAGCAAATTATAAAAGAATTTCAGCCGGATGTAGCCATTGGAACGGGAGGCTATGCCAGTGGACCACTTTTGTGGCAAGCTGCCGGAAATAATGTTCCCATCGTGATTCAGGAACAAAACTCTTTTCCGGGAATTACCAATAAATTATTAAAAAATAAAGCATCAGCTATTTGTGTAGCCTATGAAGGAATTGAACAGTTTCCTAAAGAAAAAACACATCAAACCGGAAATCCAATTCGGGCTGAATTATTTCAAAATCTTTCAGAACGACACGAAGCAATTCAATCATTTGGTTTGGATTCCAACAAAAAAGTTATTCTTTCCATAGGCGGGAGCCAAGGCTCACGAACACTAAATAATGCTTGGAAAGCAGATATAGAAAAACTCCAAAAAGAAGATGTACAGTTGATTTGGCAAACGGGAAAATTAGAATATGAAAAAATCAATAAAGAATTATCATCAACTTTAGATGGGATTCATATCACAGAATTTATTTATGATATGAAAATAGCATTTGCAGCTGCAGACATTATTGTTTCCAGGGCGGGTGCTATGGCAATTTCGGAATTGTCATTAGTTGGTAAGCCGACGGTGCTTGTCCCGTTCCCCTATGCGGCAGAAGATCATCAAACCAAAAATGCCATGGCACTGGTCAACAAAAATGCGGCAATTATGTTTACAGATGAACAAGTGCCGGAGCAATTGGTAAATTCAACATTAGATTTATTAGAAGATGAATTAAAGCAGAAAGAATTAGCCGGAAATTTAAAAAAAATAGGGAAACCCAATGCGACAAGTGATATTGTTGACTTGATATTTAAACAGATTAAATGAATGTTTTAGACAAAACATATTATTATTTTATAGGGGCTGGTGGAATTGGTATGAGTGCATTGGCTCGTTATTTTAATGCAAATGAAAAGCAAGTTTTAGGCTATGACAAAACGCCAACAGAACTTACAAATCAGTTGGAACAAGAAGGAATAATATTGCATTTTGAGGATAGTGTGGCACATATTCCAAATCACTTAACTACTGAAAACACATTGGTAGTCTATACACCGGCTGTACCACAAAGCCATTCAGAGTATCAGTACTTTTTAGAACACGGTTACTGTATTATGAAACGTTCGGAAGTTTTGGGTGAGATTACCAAAAACTCGTATGGAATCGCAGTTGCGGGTACACATGGGAAAACAACAACCTCATCCATTTTAGGACATATTCTATACAAATCAGGCTTAGAAAGTACGGCATTTTTAGGAGGAGTTTTAGAGAATTATAACTCAAATATAATTATTGGTGGTAATAAATTTACAGTGTCTGAAGCCGATGAATTTGACCGTTCATTTTTGCGACTTTCGCCAAAGATTGCCATCATCACGTCTATGGATGCAGACCATTTAGACATTTATGGTGATAATGCCACTTTTGAACAAACTTTTATAGAATTTAGTAAAAAAGTAACAGATAAACTTTTTGTACGACAAGGACTTCCCATAGAAAACGCATCAACATATGGAGTTGAATCAGGTGCTGATTTTGATGCAGTTAACGTTCGGATTAGAGAAGGGATTTATCACTTTGATTTAAATACTCCAGAAGGAATTATAACAGATTTTGAACTGAAATTACCCGGAATACATAATGTAGAAAATGCAACTTCTGCAATAGCAGTAGCACTTTATTTAGGTGTTTCAGAAAATAAAATTAAATTAGTTTTAAAAGAATTTTTGGGAGTAAAACGTCGTTTTAATCGTTGGGATATAAATGAAAAGGTTTATATAGATGATTATGCCCACCATCCAACAGAGTTAAATGCCGTAATCCAATCAGTAAAAGCAATGTTTCCTGGAAAAAAAGTTCTAGGTGTATTTCAGCCCCATTTATACTCTAGAACAAAGGATTTTGAAGTTGGTTTTGCAGAAAGTTTAAGCCGATTTGATGAATTGATATTGCTGGATATTTATCCCGCAAGAGAATTGCCCATAGAAGGAGTTACTTCAGAAGTCTTATTAGAGAAAATAAAATTAGAAAATAAAGAAGTGAGCACACTGGCCAATGCCTTAAATCAAATCAAATCAAAAGAATTTGATGTATTGGTAACAGTTGGAGCCGGTAACATTGACACATTAGTTAAACCCATAAAAAATTGGTTAGATGAAAACTAAATGGATGTTGGTAAAAACCTTTTTAGGAATTTTGGTTCTGACCTTTTTAGTAAGTTTTTCTGCAAAAAGACATGCGTGTAAATCCTTGACAGATATTCAAATAAAAGTTGATCATGAATCAGGAAGGTATTTTGTAAATGATAGTTTAGTACAAAAAATAGTAAGAGGAAAGCAGTTACGTGTTCAGGATACCCCACTTGGAAATATGGATATTGCAAAAATTGAATACATTCTCAACCGAAATTCCTTTGTTCAAACTTCACAAATCTATCAAGATATAAACGGGGTGATGAAAGTGCAAATCCAACAAGAAATACCAATTGCACGGATAAATACAGGGACGGATGAATATTATTTATCAGAAGAATTAACGAAAATACCATTGTCGAATCTATACTCTGCAAAAGTCATAATGGTCGGTGGAGCCATTATAGAAGAAGACTTTGAAGGACTAAAAAAAATGACCCATTACATTATGGCTGATAAGTTGTTGAAAAAACACATCATAGCCATTAAAAAAGAAAAGCCAAATTCCTTTATTTTGTTAATAAACAAAGGTGACTATATCATTGAATTTGGTGAGTTAAATAGTTTTCAAGAAAAATTTGATAAACTCCTGTTGTTTTATGAACAGTATCTTGGAAAAGTGGGATTGAATTATTACAAAAAAATAAACCTGAGATTTAATAACCAAATTGTAGCAACCAAAAGAACTAATGATGAAAAATAACGGAATAGCAGTAGGCTTAGATATAGGAACAACAAAAATCGTTGCGATTGTTGGTCGAAAAAATGAACATGGCAAAATTGAAATATTGGGACTAGGGAAGTCCAAAAGTTTGGGCGTACACCGTGGTGTCGTAAACAATATTTCACAAACTGTTAGTTCTATAAAAGAAGCAGTAGCACAAGCTGAAGCTGCCTCTGGAATCAAAATAACAGATGTGACAGTGGGTATAGCCGGTCAGCACATCCGTTCACTTCAGCACAGTGACTATATCACACGTCCTAATTATGAAGACGAAATAGATGAAAACGATATTAAAAAATTAGTAGATCAAGTCTATAAACTTGTGATGCTTCCTGGTGAAGAAATTATTCACGTTTTACCACAAGAATACAAAATAGACAGTGGTGAAACAGATGAACCAATTGGTATGTATGGAAGTCGGCTAGAAGCAAATTTCCACGTAGTAGTAGGGCAGGTAACATCCATTAAAAACATAGCGCGCTGTGTGAAAAACGCAGGATTAAATCTTGCAGGAATTACTTTAGAACCAATAGCATCATCAGATGCAGCTCTAAGTATAGAAGAAAAAGAAGCAGGAGTAGCCTTAATTGATATTGGGGGTGGAACAACCGATATAGCTGTTTTCAAGGACAATATTATTCGTCACACATCGGTCATTCCTTTTGGTGGAAATGTAATTACGGAAGACATAAAAGTAGGTTGTTCCATCATAGAACGTCAGGCAGAATTATTAAAAGAAAAATTTGGTTCAGCATGGCCGGGAGAAAATAAAGAGACAGAAATTGTGTCCATACCCGGATTACGCGGTAGAGACCCAAAAGAAATATCACTAAAAAGATTATCACAAATCATTCATGCTCGCATGAAAGAAATATTAGAACAAAGTTATTTAGAACTGAAACATTACGGTTGTGAAGAGCAGAAAAAGATGTTGATTGCAGGAATCGTAATGACAGGTGGAGGCTCTAAATTAAAACACGTACGTCAATTGACCGAATATTTGACAGGTATGGATGTGCGAATAGGATTTTCAAATGAACACATAGTAGGCGAATGGGTAGATGAACTGTCCGGTCCTGAATATGCGACATCAGTAGGTTTGTTGATGAAAGGACTAGAAAAACTAGAGGAGACACAAGGTGAGATTTATGATGAAGAAGTCTTGAATGTGATGAATGAATCAAGTTCAGCTCAGAGAGAAACGATACAAGAAGAAGCAACAGCAGATCCATATTTGGGTGAAACAAAACTAGGAACACCAGCAAAAAAAGCGGTGACTAAAAAGCCAAAAGCACCCAAAGGTCCTAGTATTATAAATAAATGGGCAGATAAGTTTATCCAAATGATTAATGAAACAGAATAATTTAAAAGACAATAAAATGAGTACCGGAGATATTATGTTTGATTTACCAAAAAACCGTTCATCATCCATCAAGGTGATAGGAGTCGGCGGAGGTGGGAGTAATGCTGTTAACTATATGTACCAACAAGGTATCACAGGAGTAGATTTTGTGGTATGCAACACAGATGCCCAAGCGTTAAATAGCAGTCCGATTCCCAATAAAATTCAGTTGGGACAATCTACCACTGAAGGTCTAGGAGCCGGAGCTAATCCGGAAGTAGGAGAGCAGGCCGCCCTAGAAAGTATGGAAGACATCAAAAAGTTTCTCGATACCAATACCAAAATGGTTTTTATTACTGCTGGAATGGGTGGTGGAACAGGAACCGGAGCAGCTCCAGTCATTGCCGGAATTTCTAAGGAATTAGGTATTCTCACAGTAGGGATTGTAACAGCACCTTTTTATTTCGAAGGAAAAATGCGATTAGAACAAGCTGAACGAGGAATTGAAAAGTTACAGAAAAATGTAGATTCACTAATTGTCATTAACAATGATAAATTAAGAGAACTATACGGAAACTTAGGATATAAAGCAGGTTTTGCCAAAGCAGATGAAGTATTGACAACAGCAGCCAAAGGAATTGCAGAAGTCATCTCTAAACACTATGCTACCAATATTGACTTGAAAGACGCAAGAACAGTACTAGCAGATTCTGGAACAGCCATTATGGGAACCGGAACCGCCAATGGTGAAAACAAAGCAAGTGATGCGGTGACCGCAGCATTGGACTCTCCATTATTGAACAATAATAAAATTTCAGGGGCGAAAAATGTACTATTGTTAATTGTTTCTGGTGAAAATGAAGTAACCATGGATGAAATAGGAACAATTAACGAATACATTCAAAGTGAAGCCGGAAATAATGCCAATATCATTATGGGAGTTGGTGAAGATCCGGAGTTAGGTGACAAAGTAAGTGTAACAGTTGTTGCCACAGGATTCCCCGCAGAAGACCAAGTTTTTACCGGAAAAGAAGAGGAGAAAGTTTTTCATCGACTCGAAGAAGAGCAGCCATTGGTTCAGAAATTATCAGCCGATACTCCTTTTCCTATTCATATAAAACAAAATGTACCGGAAAAGAAAGTAGAAGAAAAAAGTGAAACAACTGCGTCAAATGAAATTAAATATTTCTTAGAAGAAGCAGAGGAAGAAGTAAAATCAAAAATAGAAGAAGATGATTTAGAACCACAATTGAAAGAAGAACCACAATCGTTATTTCATGACGAGGTGAATGTGTCGGTGGAACAAGAGCCTATTGTTGTAGAGGAAGAATTAAATGTGGTTGATGAAAATGTAGAAGAAACAGAAGAGGAGTTTTCACAAACAATTATGTTTTCTTTGGATGATGAAATAGAAGAAGAAAATCCTCAAATAAATCAAAACGTACCTCAAAATTCACAAATAGTTACTGAGCAAAAAGTACAAGTTGAAACAGAGGTTGAAGTTGAGGAAAAAGAGATAGAGGAAGACCCGTTCGACTCGCCAATATCCCAATCTTTGTCACAGGCAATAGAAGACAGAAGAGCACGTTTGAAACAATTTAATTATAAATTCAAAAACGCACTTCAAAATAAGTCAATGGATGAAGTAGAAAGCGTTCCGGCTTATAAAAGACA
>JBKEAG010000124.1:0-30053 GCA_047972025.1 Moheibacter sp. | reverse complement strand
AGGATAGAACGTTCGCCATTCCTAAGATCATAAGCACCGTATGCTTTGTTTCGTTTCTCAAATACGATGTCGTCTAGTGATTTGTAATTTTCTGTTGACATTTTTTTCGATTTTAAGGATTACTACTAATTCCACTTTTTTCCTTGTACACTTGGATTTCTTCAGAGGAAATATCAACTATACCATATTTCTGTGACTCTGTGATTTCCATCTCATCTAATACATTTACCAAATTTTCATAGGTAGAATCATCACTTGGTTTGATGATTACCGTGAAAATATCTGGCTTTTTAGCTCGTTGTCTTGCCGCCAATATATCATTGCGGATTCCGTCTTTTGTATAAGTCGTCTCATGTAAATCTTGAGCTACTAACTTTGTTTTGTCTTGCTGATGCCAATACAAAGTGTTTTCGCCACCTAGTATAATGGAAATAGAATTTGATAAGTCAATCTCTCTTATAGGCTCATTTTGTTGTTCATCTTGAACTTTTGGTGGCATATTCAGACTCATCACATTAGGCTTACTAAACGTTGTAGTAAACATAAAGAATGTAATAAGTAAGAAACCTAAATCAGCCAAAGGAGTCATATCTACTTTGGTGGAGGCTTTCTTTACGCGAACCTTGCCACCGTCATTACTGTGATTTTCTTCTATCTGTGCCATCGTTATTCTTTAGGTTTTGATTCTGAACTTGTTACTAGCTTAAACTTATTTAAGTCTCTTTGTACTAATTGCTTAATTAATTCCTTAAACTCAGGATACTGTGTTTTTACGTCTCCTTTAATTGCAATTTCTAATTTCGGATCGTGAACTTTAGCTAAATCAATCCAGTCGATTAGTTGCAGATTCACACTATCTAATCCTATACCGGGAACCGTAGCTTGTTGCTGCCCTTCGCTTAAACTAAGGTAACTTTTTAAAGAAGAAATAGGGACAGGTACTTCTACCAGCTTCATAAATTTCTTCTTGTCTTCGTCTGAGAAATTAATCCCATACTTTTTACCCATAGCTTCCAAAATTGGAATTTTATTTTTGTCATCTACGATGCTGAAGTAATATTTTCCTTCGTTATTAATGGTTACTCGAACCAAATCTCCATCTTGGATTTTTGTTTGGGCAACAGAACTTGGTGTTTTTACGGGAACAATATCCGGCTTTTTGAACTGCGTGGTAAGGATGAAGAATGTAAGCAACAACCAAGCCATATCACTCATCGCCGTCATATCCATATGGATACCTTGTCTTTTTGGTTTAACTCTTGCCATTTTTCATTTTTTTTATTTATAAATCAATCATAATTATATGTGACGACTTGTCGTCAGTTGAATTTCAAAAAATGAATTAATGGTGTGCAGCAAAAGACTGTTGGATGCTCATACCAACTTCATCAATTTTGAATGTCAAATCATCAATTCTGTTTGTAATCATGTTGTAAACAATAATCGCTAAAGCTGATGCTCCAATTCCCGTACCAGTATTAATAAGTGCTTCTGCAATACCTACTGATAATTTTGCTGCATCTGGTGTTCCTCCACCTTCACCTAAGGCAAAGAACGCCTTAATCATCCCGATTACCGTTCCCATCAAAGCTACTAATGTACCTACTGATGCGATTGTTGAGATAATTGCTGTATTTTTCTCTAATGCAGGCATTTCTAGAGTCATTGCTTCTTCTAATGTCTTGTTTAATTCAATCAACTTTTGTTCTTTGTTCATTGAAGTATCATTAGAAAGTGCTTTATATGTTGTCAAACCTTCTTTTACTACATTACCTACTGAACCTTTTTGTTGGTCACATAGTTCTAATGCTTCATTAATTTTATTACTAGCTACCAAATCTCTAATGTTATTAACGAACTTAGAAATATTTCCTTTTCCGGCTGCTTTGTTAAGCGCAAAAAAGCGGTCTATTCCAAAAACGATAACCATTAAAAAGAATGAGATTAGGAAAGGGATAATCACACCTCCTTTGAAAATAATCCCCATAAAGTTTTTTGGATGACCGGCTGCTGGGTCACCTCCTTCAAAGTTACTGGCTTGTCCGAACAATCCGTAGAAGATTGCCAGAGAAATACCAATTAAGATAAGGATAGTAATAAGTGCGTTTAATCCTCCTTTTTTACTAGATTTTCTTGTTTGAACAGTTTCATTTGTTTCCATTTCCAATTTTAATTTTAATTATCACTAATTTTTATTTACAAGAATGCGAATCTATAATTTTATCTTAAATAATTCGCTTTTTTATTTTATTTTTTTTGTTATGGTTTTAAATTAATAATGAATTTATAAGTTTATATTCGAAAATTCGTTAAAAATACATTTGATTTTTTACTTTTCTCACAAAAATCAAACCAAAAATTAACAATATCGTAAACCTATCATTTTTTAATTAATTTAACCAATTAAAATTTAAATATATTTGAATAATTCAAAACAAACAAATGAAAGTTTACACAAAAACAGGAGATAAGGGTTCAACTTCTTTATACGGAGGGGTTAAGGTTTCTAAAAATAATATTAGAATTGATGCGTATGGGACAGTGGATGAGCTTAATTCGGCAATCGGACTTATCAGAAGTTCTGATATTCGAGAGGTTTATCAAGGTCAATTGGTTCAAATTCAAAAAAATCTATTTCATCTAGGTGCTGAGTTAGCCACTCCTCCTGAAAAGTTGTTTTTAGCAAATGGGAAATCACGGCTTCCAAATGTGATAGAGGAGAAGAGTATTGTTCAACTGGAAAATTGGATAGATGAAATGGAGGAGGAGTTACCACCATTGATGCACTTCATTTTACCGGGAGGAAATATAGGGGCTTCACATGCGCATTTGTCTCGCTGCGTTTGTAGAAGAGCTGAAAGGATTTGTGTTGCGCTTAGTGAATTAGAGGAAATACGTGCAGAATTACTGAAATATTTAAATCGTTTATCTGATTATTTATTTATGTTGGCACGAAAAATAGCGCATGATGCCGGTCATGAGGAAATCAAATGGCTTCCTAATGAGTAGAGTAGTTCTTTTTCTAAATGGTCAGGTTCCTAAAAAACTTCCTGATTTAACACAATTTGTAAAAATTTTCTGTACGGACGGTGCTTATAAGTATTTACAAAAAAATGGAATTCAACCAGATGTGATTAGTGGTGACTTTGATTCGTATTCTAAAGATTTGATTCCTAATGAGATTGAAGTGGTGGAAACACCTGATCAAAATTTCACCGATTTTGAGAAGGCTTTGCAACTCATAAAAAAAAGAAATTACCATGAGGTATATATATATGGTAGTAGTGGAATGGAACATGATCATTTTCTTGGTAACTTATCAGCAGCAGTGAAATTTAAGAACGAACTCAATTTACTGTTTTTTGATGATTTTAGTTTTTATTTTTTTACAGATAAACAAACTGAACTTAGTGGATATTTAGGGAGAACTATTTCTCTATATCCATTTCCAGTAGCTAAAGGAATTACTACAGAAGGATTACAATATCCTTTACAAAACGAAACATTAGAAATTACACAACGAATAGGAACAAGAAATAAAGTTATTTCTGAAAAGGTTGTAATTAACTATCAAAAAGGGGATTTGTTGTTATTTATTTCGAATCAGTAAATATTGTACTTTTTAGAAATTCTATTTAACATAATGTTAATTATAGGAAAAAAAGAAAAGTGTTAGTTAATTGTTAACCAAAGGCTTATAAATTATATATATTGACTTTTTGTGTTATTTTTTCTCATGCTCAAAACAAGTTTTATAGCTTAATTACTGACTATCAGAAAAATGAATTATCAAAAATTGATACGCTTATACAGTTTGTTGCAGACCTAAACCAATTAGATTGTAAAAAGGATTTCGATAAAGTACTGCAGATTATTGTCAGACGATTCCAAACATTTTTCATTTACACCAAAGAAATTTACAAAAGAACATCTTGATTATTGGACACAAGGAAATTGGAATGTAAACAAGTTTGAATACTACTCTAGCAAAACCCAAATCCATAGAGAAAAAGAAAATATTCAAAAACGTATGTATTAGCCTACGCTTACGAGGTAAACGGAAACGTTGAAATTTATATTCCAAAGCAAGAAAAAACAAATAAGTTCAATCTCAACAAAACCACTAAAGACGATATATTTGGTTATTTGTGCAGGTAAAAACTCCCTTCTGATTGGTATTATAGCACCTTAACTTACCCGAAAAGGGTAAGTTGAATGTCGCACACCAGAGGACACCCAAACAAAAAGAAAAAAATCAATTAATATTGTTAGATTTGTAGCTAGAGTTACTAAAAAAGTATATATGGAATTAGAAGTAAAATGGAGTACAGAAGCACAATTAAAACTAAATAAGAATTTAGAATATTTAGAAGAAGAATGGAATATAGAAGTAATATTAAACTTTCTAAATGAATTAGATAAAACAGTAAAAAATATAGCCAAAAACCCAAATTTAGGAAGATGGGATAGTGATTGGGATTGTAGAAGAATTTTAATAGTAGAACAAATTACTATGTTCTATGAAATAGTAGAAGATACCAAAGAATCAAGTTATATCCAAGTAATTACATTGTGGAATAATCGAAAAAAACCAATAAAGAAATTATTTACTTAAATACTTCGTTCTAAGTTCATTCATAAGTTCAGAATGCTTTTTAGTTTCTCCTTTCCTACCCTTTAGCAAAGAGTCTTTTAATTCTAAAATATAGGCTTCTTCCGGCTCTAAAACTTTAGCAATTGTTAACGCTTCATCAACAGAAAAAGTGTTGTTTTTAAGTTTTCTATAAAATGTAGGTGCAGGCATATTTAAAAGTTCAATGAAATAGCTTTTTTTAAAATGACTTTTGGTCATCTCTTCCGATATATTATCTAAAACATTTTTATAACTGATAATTTCTTGTATCATTTTTTGATAATATTTATTATATTTGCATTACAAATATACAACATTTTCCGATAATTATAATATCAATGACCAATTATCGAATTAAAAAAGATTTTACTGCATTGGCGAAGAATTGGCTAGAGCTTGTGGAATACTTTCCGGAGTGGCTAAAAGGTCTCTCTATAATCAATCGGAGTTATATAAACTTAAAAACATAAGGAAGTTGCTTAAACTTTCTTTGAAATCCTTTTCTGAAAGGTATCAGAAATTTGAGGTTAAAGACCGTGAAATTTTGGATGATACTCCAGTAATAGTTCTATATAGTGCTAACTCTCAATATATTATAAATTTTTGATTATGAGTGATTTACGAAGAACATTAAAGGGCGATTTAAAAAAGGCTTTTGGAAATTGTGTTTTCTGAAGATAGATATCTCTGTAAAATGGAGTATATACATAGTCTTTATAAATCTTCGCTTTGGCTGAGTAGGTCTAGAAAATATGGCAGTTTGAAATATATGAATGTATATGATAGGCGTAGCGGTGAGTATTTGCGTAGGTTTTACAGGGGTGAATTTATACCAAGCTATTTGTAGTTTGGTATTTTTTTTGTTTCTTTAGATTTCATTAACATTTAAAACTTAATCAAATGAAAAAAATATTTTTTTTACTCTTGTTGGTTCCATTTTTTGGGATTTCGCAAATTTGTTATGTGAGTAGTAGTACAAAATCTGCTTCCTTTGTATTTTCTGATGATTTTTCTTTTGTAATGGATTCATTGGCGGGAAATTATGAGGAAAATTCTTTTTATTTTTTGGAATGGAATGGTACTAAATCTACAAATGGAGAGTTTGATAAAAGTGAAAATGGTTTAGCATATTTTCAAAATGGTATTTACTTTACCGCTATGGTAAAAGAAAAGTGTAGTGAGAGTCAAAAGGCTATTTTTAAAAGAAAGATAGAAGAATATTTGAAAAATAAAAAACTTTGAATATGAGAAAAATATTTTTTTTACTCTTGTTGTTGCCAATATTTGGGATTTCGCAGGTTTGTTACGTTGATAATTTACTTTTGAAAACAGATGGTGATCGTGGTAAGGCAGTTTCTTATACATTTTCTGATGATTTTAAGTATGGTCAAGATACTGTTTGTGGTGGTATGAATGGTGAGGAGTGTCCAATATTTGAGATTCATTGGGAGGATAATTTTTCTTATACTGTTGATTCTGATGGTAAAAAAATAAAGGAATTTGAAAAAGTTGGTGAGGTTATTTATGCTTATCAAGGTATGGATTTTCGTTTTTCGGAAATGATTGAACATGAGTGTAGTAAAGAATCAATAGATGGATTTAATTATAAGTTGTACCACTATTTGGGATTAGATAAAAAATAAAAAACTTTGAATATGAGAAAATTGTTGATAATGATATGTATGATACCCATAATGGGAATGGCACAGTCTTTTCCAACTTCTAATGATGAAGTTCTAGAGGAAATAACACAAACGACTGCTGATAATGAGCGTGTAGCTTCTCTTTTGTATTCCCATTATGTGAAATTATATAAAAAGTATAGTTCTCAAAGAGCAAAGGCTTATGAGAGAATAGAAGATGCACAAAGTTTTCATTTGGGACGAAGTACAGAACAAAAGTTAAAAGATATAGATAATGCTAAAAGGTTCTACAATGAGTATAATGATTTGTATCAAAAGGCATTAAAATCTTGTGATGTGTATTATAATTATTTGTCTATTGAAAATCCTGTTAGTAAAACTTTTTTTTTCGGCTCTCATTTTTTGGGAGTTTTTTTTAAATATCTTTTTTTTATACATATATTTGGAGTGCAAGTTTTGATATTTCTGTATTCAAAATAGCTTAATTTATTGATTTATAGTCATTTCCTGTTTAACGGTTTATTAATTATAGGAGACTATCAAATTAAAAACTTTTCTTGCAACTCAGGTGTGGGCAACCAGCAACTTTCTTTTTTTCCAAACCATTTATAGCGGTTTTTCGCAATAATGTCATATGCAAAATCTCGAATGAATTTAGGAAGAATTAATACGAGTTTTGAAATTTTATAAATTCCTTTTAACTCTTTTCCAATATGAAGTGCAGCATCAGACTTTGTATAATATTTTGTATTGTCTAAAAGTATAATTGAGTCAAATTCAGATTGTGGTAATTTATTTGTCTTTAAAAATTGTTGCCCAAATTCAGATTGTAAGGAAGAGAATTTAAACATATTTCTATTATCATTTTCTATGATTCTTTGTACTGTTGCGTTACAAAGATTACATACTCCATCAAACAATATGATTTTCTGATTGTTCACAAATCTAATTCTTCAAAAATCAATCCCTTTTAATTGTTTGAATATAAAAATTTCGGTCAATCTGAAAGTTCTTTTCTAAACCATCAGTCAGTGTTTCTGTTTTCCATTTATACGTGGGGAAAATCCATTTTTCAGAATCTGCAATTTTGACAGGCATATCAAATCTCTCCACAATATTTGTCCAACGATATGATAGTTGATTTCCTTCTAATTTATACTCCAAAATTGGAATCATAATCGTTCGTAAATATTGATTGAAAAATTCAGTCAAATCAATTCCACTTTTTTCACTTAAAAAATCTTCTATTTCCTTTGTCGTAACTGTTTTATGATAGAATGTTTCATTTAATCCTCTAAGAATCGATCGAAATTTGTCATCATCTTCCAATAATTGCCGAAAAGTGTGGAGCATATTTGCTCCTTTGTAATAAATATCACCACTCCCCTCTTGGTTCACTCCATAATTTCCAATCATTGGTATATCGTTTAAAATATTAAGCCGAGCTCCTATCACATAATCATTTCCGGCTTCTTTTCCATATAAATCTTCTGTATAAAGCGTTTCGGAATAGGCTGTAAAACTTTCATGCACCCACATATCAGCAACATCTTTGGTGGTAATGCTATTTCCAAACCACTCATGTCCAGACTCATGAATGATAATAAAGTCCCACTTCAATCCCCAACCTGTTTGTGATAAATCATTTCCCATATAGCCGTTTACATAATGATTTCCGTAGGCAATGGCACTTTGGTGTTCCATTCCCAAATAAGGGGATTCTACTAATTTATACCCATCTTTATAGAATGGATAGGCTCCAAACCAATGTTCAAAACTTTTTAGCATAGGTTTCACCTGTTCAAACTGTTTTTTTGCTTTTTCTAAATTATAGTCCAGTACCCAATAGTTTAAATCTAATTTTCCTTTTTCTCCCTCATACACATCGTTAAAGTTTACATAACTACCTATATACGGAATGATGTTGTAATTATTAATTGGGTTTTCCACTACCCATACAAACTCTTCTTTTTCTCCTACAATATAGCGTTCAACCAGTCTTCCATTTGCAACCGCATTTAGTCCTTTTGGCACACGTAACACTAAATCCATGCCTCTATCAGGTTCATCTCCTTGGTAGTCTTTGTTAGGAAACCAAACGCTTGCTCCCAATCCTTGACATGCTACAGAGGCCCAATCTCTTCCTTTTTCATCTTTGGTAAAAACCCAACCACCATCCCAAGGGGGACGAACTGCAAGGCGAGGGTTTCCTGAGAAATGAATTGTTAAGTAATGATTTGTATTTATTTCTAATGATTTATTAATCTTTATAAAATAAACGTTTCCTTCTTTTTGAAAGTCTTTGATTTTGTGATTACCCAATGTTATATTTTCAATTGTCATTGGCTCTTGCAAGTCAATTTGCATAATGTTTTCATGTGTATTTTTGACTACTTTAAATTCTATGGTACAATATCCTTTGATGGATTTTTTGTCAAAATCAGGTTCTATAAATAATTTATAAAACTGTACATCCCACCAATTCCTAAATTCATTATTTGTACCTCGTAATGAGTCTTGACGAGTAAATTCTTTTTTATGGTTGAGGACTTGTGCATTTGTAAATGTATTTACCAAAATGACCAAAGTAATGAGTAATTTCATTCTCTAAAAAGTTTAAAAATCAAAGTTACAATTTTCATCAATAGTTTAAATTCTTAAAAAATTATGATTTTTTTAAGAGCTATACGCAACCTTTTAACAAAAACAACATCTGATTAAGTAAACTCAGAGCCATGGTTCAAAAAATTATTTTTGCTTTTTTTTATTGCTTTTTGGTTATGTTTTTGGTGTTTGAAGATATATTTCAAATAAACAACGGGAATTTTTTCAGTGATTTACTTGATTAAAATTCACTTACAAAATGTAACTTAACCGAAGGATATTTTTCTTGTGTCATTTGGATAGTAAAGGATGAGTCTGCAAGAAAAACCAATTGGTCAAATTTATCTCGTGCTAAATATTTTTGTTTCACGCGTTTAAATTCTTGAAATTCTTCTGATTTTTCATCCTCTGCCTCTACCCAACATGCTTTATAGATAGAAATCGGTTCATAGCTCACTTTCGCACCGTACTCATGTTCCAACCGATATTGTATAACTTCATACTGAAGTGCTCCAACAGTTCCTATAATTTTTCGATTGTTTAATTCAAGTGTAAATAACTGTGCTACACCTTCATCCATCAATTGGTCTATTCCCTTTTCCAATTGTTTGGCTTTCATTGGGTCTTCATTATTTATATAGCGGAAATGTTCTGGCGAAAAGGACGGAATCCCCTTAAATGTCATCTTCTCGCCTTCAGTAAGAGTATCTCCTATTCGGAAATTCCCTGTGTCATGTAAACCTACAATATCTCCGGCAAAACTCTCATCTACAATCTCTTTTTTATCTGCAAAAAAAGCATTGGGGCTACTAAATTTCATTGATTTATTAGACCGTACATGGTAGTAGTTTTTATTTCGCTCAAACTTTCCGGAAACAATTTTTATAAATGCTAATCGGTCTCTATGTTTAGGATCCATATTGGCATGTATTTTAAAAATAAATCCTGTGAAAGTTGTATCAAGTGGTTCTACAATTTTTGTATCGGTTTCTTTGGGTTGTGGTTGTGGAGCTATATCCACAAAGGCATCTAGCAATTCCCGAACTCCAAAATTATTTAATGCTGAACCAAAGAATACCGGTTGTAACTTTCCTGCTAAATATTCTTCATGTGAAAAAGGTGGATAAACTTCTGACACTAACTCTACTTCGTTTCTAAGGTTATCAGCATAGGTATCGCCAATAATTTCTTCTAATTCAGGGTCTTCTAAATTTTCAAATGCAATAGCTTCTGAGACTTTTTGCTTATTTTCAGGTGAAAAGAGTTGAATGTTTTTTTCCCATATATTATAAATTCCTTTGAACGTAGCTCCTATTCCTATAGGCCAAGACAAGGGTGTAACAGTCAACCCTAGTTTCTGTTCAACTTCATCCATCAAATCATACGCATCTTTTCCTTCCCTATCCATTTTGTTGATAAAAACCAACATGGGAATGTTACGCATACGGCAAACCTCTACCAATTTTTCGGTCTGTTCCTCTACTCCTTTTGCTACATCTATCACCACAATTACAGAGTCAACAGCAGTCAATGTTCGGAATGTATCTTCAGCAAAATCTTTGTGACCAGGCGTGTCTAAAATATTTATTTTCTTATCACGGTACTCAAATGCCAATACAGAAGTAGCTACAGAAATACCTCTCTGACGCTCGATTTCCATAAAGTCAGAAGTAGCTCCTTTTTTGATTTTATTGCTCTTTACAGCACCGGCTTCTTGTATTGCTCCACCAAATAGTAATAATTTTTCAGTTAACGTGGTTTTTCCGGCATCAGGGTGTGATACAATTCCAAAGATTTTTCTTCGACTGATTTCTTTTTGTAATGACATAATTAAGATTTGCAGGCGCAAAGATAAAAAATAGGATTGAGTCCAAAATGAAGTTTAAAATGTATTCTATAAATTTATCACAGCATCATTACTCCATCTATGGAAGATGCTTCTTTGTAATAATGAATAACCTGGTCAGAATCCAAAACATAAACTACAACCGTTACCGAAGTGTATTTTCCATTTTTTGATTCTTTCATTTGAAATCGAGGTCTAGCACCATCAAAAACACGTTGTACTTCTGCTATTCGTTTATAATCTGTTGGAACAATAAATTTAAATATATAATCTGATGGAAATTCTGTCGTATCATCTAATCTGAATTTAAATTTTTTATAAAATTCTTCTTGGCTTTGTTCACTCATTATGATTTATCTTCCGTTAATAAATTATCCAAAATACTTACCAACTCCTGATTCACTTGTCCTGTTTTATAATCCATAGGTCGCGGTGGATCATTGTTGATTATTTCTCCTTCTTTCCCAATGATTAAAAACTTAGGGATTGTAGAGATTTCGTAATCTTGGTGAAAGCTACTTGTTCTTCCGGCAAATAACTGAATTCCTTTCATTTGCTTTTCATTGACCATATTTTGCCATTTGTTCTTGTCGGATTCCTTATCAACTGAAATACTCACAAATTCTATATTTTGGTTATCGTATTTTGCCTCCAATTCTTTCATAGCAGGTAATTGTTGTAAACAAGGACGACACCATGTAGCCCAAATGTCAACATATAAATACTTCCCTTTTAAACTCTCTAAAGCAACTTGCTCTCCTTCTATTGAAACAAATGAAAATTGTGGAGCATACGTTTTAATTGCTGCAATTTCTTCTGCTGAGCGCTCAGTAACCTCTCCTATTTCTACTTTTTCTTCATTTTTGCAAGATTGAAATGTAAACAGTAGAATTAATACCGATAAAAAAATTATTTTCATGATTTTACTTAAAAAAATACGTACAAAAATAGTCAAAAAACTTCCAATGAGATAATGAATCAAAATTAAATAAGCGCATATCCTTGACAAAGGGGGGGCTGAGATTGTATATTTGCTCAAAATTTTTTGATATGAAAATGAAAACGTCCGATTTTAACTTCAAATTACCTGAAGAATTATTGGCTGAACACCCATCTGAGCAAAGAGATGAAGCAAAGTTGATGGTTTTGGATAGAAAAACCCAAACAATTGAACATAAATTATTTAAAGATTTAATCGATTATTTTGATGAAGGTGATGTAATGGTGATGAATAACACCAAGGTTTTCCCAGCTCGTTTGATGGGAAATAAAGAAAAAACAGGTGCCAAAATAGAAGTTTTTCTTTTAAGAGAATTAGATGCTGAAACCCGACTTTGGGATGTGTTGGTTGACCCCGCAAGAAAAATTAGAATTGGAAATAAATTATTTTTTGGCGATGATGACAGCTTGGTGGCTGAGGTAGTTGACAACACAACATCTAGAGGTAGAACTTTACGCTTTTTGTTTGATGGAAGCTATGATGAATTTAGAAATGCCTTAGATGAATTAGGCGAAACACCACTACCTAAATATATAAAAAGAGACGTAATTCCTGGTGATGCTGAACGTTATCAGACCATTTATGCAAAATATGAAGGAGCTGTTGCTGCCCCAACTGCTGGGTTGCATTTTTCAAAACATTTACTAAAAAGATTGGAAATCAAGGGGGTTGATTTTGCTGAATTAACTTTACATGTTGGTTTGGGTACATTTGCACCAGTAGAAGTGGAAGATTTATCTAAACATAAAATGGAGTCAGAACAAGCAATCATACCTAATGAAGCTGTAAATTTGGTAAATAGAGCCATTGATGAAAACAAGCGAATTTGTGCAATTGGGACAACCTCTATGCGTGCACTTGAAAGCTCTGTTTCAGCAAATAATCATTTAAATCCATTTAATGGTTGGACAAATAAATTTATTCACCCACCCTATGAATTTGGAATTGCAAATTCTATGGTTACAAACTTTCATACACCAAAATCTACTCTGATTATGATGGTAAGTGCATTTACTGGACATGATTTTCTAATGAAAGCGTACAAGGAAGCCGTGAAAGAAAAATATAAATTCTATTCATACGGTGATGCAATGCTAATTTTATAATTGTTGACAGAACAAAAAAAAGATATACGAAAGCTAAATCTAGATGATTTAGAATCTTATCTAAATTCTGTTGGAGAAAAATCTTTCAGAGCCAAACAAATCTATGAATGGCTCTGGAAGAAAAATGCTCACAGTTTTGATGATATGACCAATCTTTCCAAAAAATTACGGAAAGAATTGGATTCTGTATTTTCCATTCAGAATGTTCAGGTAGATGTAATGCAAAAAAGTAATGATGGCACCATAAAAAACGGTGTGAAGTTACACGATGGACTTATGGTAGAGTCTGTATTAATCCCTACCGAAACCCGAACTACAGCTTGTGTTTCATCTCAAGTAGGCTGTTCACTAAACTGTGAATTTTGCGCTACGGCTAAACTGAATCGTATGCGGAATTTAGATGTTGCCGAAATTGTAGATCAAGTAGCATTAATCAACAAACAAAGCAAAGAATACTTTGATCGCCCTCTTTCAAACATTGTATTCATGGGAATGGGCGAACCTATGATGAACTATAAAAATGTTGTAGACTCTATCCGAAAAATAACAACAGATGAGGGATTTGGTATGTCACCACGACGCATCACTGTTTCTACTTCCGGCATTCCAAAAATGATAAAAATGCTTGCTGATGAAAAATTAAAAGTAAAATTAGCTTTATCACTTCACTCAGCCATCGAGTATAAGCGGAATGAAATAATGCCATTTTCAGAAAATTTTCCTTTGACTGAAATTATGGAGAGTTTGCAATATTGGTACAAGGAAACGAACTCCAAAATCACATTTGAATATTGTGTTTGGAAAGGAATAAATGATAGTGATGAAGATATAAAAGCACTAATTAAATATTGTCGTCGAGTACCATGTAAAGTTAATTTAATTCAATACAATCCAATTGGTGAGGGGAAATTTGATCACCGAAGCATAGAAGCCGAAGAATGCTATGTGCGAGAATTAGAAAAAGCTGGAATTACAGTCATGGTACGGAAAAGTCGCGGTGGAGATATTGACGCTGCCTGTGGGCAATTGGCGAATAAAAGCTAACTTATCATTAAATTAAGATAATATTTATAATTAAATTCGCTCTTTCATTCTTTTATACACAAAAATTTATACCTCAGAAAGTGATTATATTATTTATAAAGTTATTTTTCTTTAAATATTCTATAAAATATTCATTAAACCGTTTCACAGCCAATTGATTTAAGTGATTTGAGTCATAGAAATCTATTGTGTCATTTAAATCCAATTCACCTTGAAAATTTTTATATCTACCTAAGCTAGAAAGTAAACTATCTACTTCGTTGTGATTGGTTCTATGGTTATATAATTTTTGTGTTATTGGAGTTTGAACCAATATAAATGGAATATGTTTAGATTCTAAAAGTTGTATATTTTTTTTCAGATAAGATAATTGAGTTGGATTTAACCTCCATGCTCTTTTTTCTTCATCTATAAGTGAGTTTTTTCTAAACTTAGTTTCTACATATCCTCCCTGTATATATTGATCTGATCCCTGTATAGAATCTTCAATGAATTCTTTATTTAGACCTAGTTTTTCTCTAAAAATACCATAAATTGCTGAATTTAAGGATTGAATATTTTTCAGATCTGGCAACGTTTTTAAATAATTATAATCTACTTTATTATTTGCAGCTAAGTCTAAAGAGGATTCTACACCATCAATTTCTAAAGTCCCGGCATATACTTCTAATATAACTAATTTTGGAGTAAGTTGGTCTAAATATTGGCTTAATAAAATATTGGTTTGGATTGGAGATTGTGAACTAGAACCTAGGTTAAATATAGATAAATCATATTCTTTAAATATACGTGTATCAAAACCTCTGTATGCATGAGATGAGCCTAAAATCAGTATATCAATATTTTGATAATTAGGAATCTCTTTAACTCTTGTATTTAAATGACCATAACATCCTATACAATTTCTGACATTTTTAGCCATAAATGGAGGCATTATCCAACTCCATAGGCTAATAATTATAATATAAAAAAGTCCAGTGAAAACAGAGAATTTAAATAAATTAAATATAAATCTTTTCATCATTTCTTAAAATTGAAAGTAAATAAATGGACTTTCATTTGTTTGCATAAATAGTCCCAAAAGTAAAATTATGAAAGCATAAAAACTCCAACGTATAACTCTAGATGAATTTGTAAATAATTTTTCGATTCCATAATTATTCTCTCTTCCCAACCATTCTATAAATAACATAAAAACAGCTAATATTAGTGTTGCCATTGCTGCTTTATTTAGTGTAGGAAAGCTCAATAAACTACGATCAAATAAGCCAATCGTATATCCAAATGCATCTGTTACTGTTTCTGCTCGAAAAAATATCCATGCAAAAGTAGCTAAAGTAAATGTTATGGTCATTTGAATCATTTCTTTAAAGGTAGGAAGAAACCTCCCTTGGGCTACCACATCTAAATTATTACGATTGGTCTTCATGATAATGGATGGTAGAATAAATAAAGCATTTAATGCTCCCCAAATAATAAAAGTCCAATTTGCTCCATGCCAAAATCCACTTACTATAAATATAATAAAAGTGTTTCGTATTCGCATCCAATTCCCTCCCCTACTTCCACCTAGAGGAATATATAAATAATCTTTGAACCATGATGATAAAGATATATGCCAACGTCTCCAAAACTCTGCAATATCACGAGAAAAATAGGGATAATTAAAATTTTTCAATAAATCAAACCCTAGTAAACGAGCTGTACCTAGTGCTATATCAGAATATCCTGAAAAGTCTCCATAAATCTGAAATGCAAAATAGACTGCTCCCAGAGCTAAGTTACTTGCTGGTTCATTTTCATAGTTTGCAAAAATCTGATTGGCATATATGGCACAATTATCAGCGATTATCATTTTTTTAAATAATCCCCACAATACTTGCCTCATACCATCTTTTGCTCTTTCATATGTAAATACTCGCTCTCGTTTTATTTGAGGTAATAAATGGGTTGCTCTTTCTATAGGCCCAGCAACTAATAATGGGAAAAAACTCACAAAAAGTGTATAATCAACAGCGTTACGTGTAGGTTCTATTTTACAATTATAAATATCAAATACATAAGACAATCCATGAAATGTATAAAATGAAATCCCAACAGGTAATATGATACTTAATGTAGCAAAATGAGGTTGAAATCCTACTGATTCTAAAAGTTGTGCAAATGAATCAATAAAGAAATTATAATATTTGAAAAAACCTAGAAAACCTAAATTAATTCCAACACTTAGTATAAGCCATATTTTTCGCTTAGTTTGATTTTTTTCCTGGTAAATTTGAATTCCTGAAAAATAATCTAATGCTGTAGAAAATATTAATAAAAACAAAAAACGCCAATCCCAACAACTATAAAAGTAATAACTGGCAATCATCAAAAAGATATTTTGCCATTTATAGCTTTTCTTTCCTAATAACCAATAAATAATAAATACTATTGGAAAGAAAATAGCAAATGAAAGGGAATTAAATAACATAGCTTTCCTAAAAGAGTGTAAAATTAGAATTTTTTTTAAAAGCCCATTGTTTTAATTCCTTTTTCTGATTAAATAGGTGAGATTAAAAATCTATCACTCCTGGGTTCAATTCTCTCGGATTTTCTCCTTGACAAAAAAGTCGGGCAGTTAATTCTCCTTTTAGCTCTATTTCTCCATTATGGACTTTCAACCAACTTCCTTCTCGGATGCCCAATACCGATTGTTCATTAAATTTATGAAATTCAAAAATTCTCGTTTCACGTGTTTCGCCCTTGTGTGTAGAGTTTAAATCAGAGTCCAAATAATGTGGATTAATGTTAAACGGTAAAAAATACAAAGCCTCAAAACTTGGAGGATAGACAATCGGCATATCATTTGTCGTCCCAATCGTCATTCCGGTAATATTACTACCAGCACTACTTCCCATATAATGTACTCCTTTTCCAACAACTTCCTTCAGTTCACCTATCAAACCAAGTTCATACAAGGTTTTAAGCAACAAAAATGTGTTTCCACCTCCAACAAAAATAGCTTTTGCATTACGTATTGCTTCCTTTGGATTTTCAAATTCGTGAACTCCCTTTACTGAAATATTTCTTTCACCAAATACTTTTCTAGGTAGTTCTGTATATCTATCATAACTCAGCCCAGAAGGTCTAGCGTAGGGTATAAATAACAATTCATCTGTGTGAAAAAACTCAACAGCCTCTTCTACAATGTATTCCAAATATCCACTTTCATGAACAGTACTTGTACTTGCTATAAGTAAATTATAATTAGAATTAATTTTCATATCCTAAATTCAATAAATATAACTACGTATTCACTCTTTTTTTGTGAATAATAAAATTTTATCAATTTATTCCTCATAAAAAAATGGAACACATCTAGCTACAGAACAAAGATAGATAATTTAGTTCATACTTTCTAAGATTGCATCTATATCTTGTGTAGTTGTATGAGGGTTTATGAAACAAAACCTAGCACAGGTTACATACCCCTCTTTTGTGAGCCATTTTGTAGGTGTAACCAATGCAAATCCGGCTTTGTGGTTGCGATAAGTCCACTGGTTATAATCTTCAGGAGTCCACCCTTTTCTTTTGAATAATACACAGCTTAGTCCGGGCTCTCTTACTAGTTCTAAATTTTCATTGGCTATAATTTTCTGAGCTGCTATTTCTGCTAATTCAATTCCTCTGTTGATTGCTTTCTCATAAACCTCTGTACCGTGCATTGCCAAAGAAAACCACAATGGCAATCCCCGTACACGTCGGGTTAGTTGGATTTGATAATCCGTTGGGTTAAACCCATTGGCTCCTTCATCTTTGAAAATCTCTAAATAAGAACCGTCCTGCTGATGAGCTTCTCTTGCCAATTCAGGATTTTTATAGATAATTGCTCCACAGTCATAAGGCGAGAACAACCATTTATGAGGATCTATTGTGATACTATCGGCATTTTCTATTCCTTTAAAAAGTGGTCTTGATTTTTTAGAAGCCAATGCTCCCCCACCATAAGCTGCATCTACATGAAACCAAATCTTTTCTTGATTACAAATTCGAGAAATTCCATCTAAATCATCAATAATTCCAGCATTGGTTGTACCTCCAGTAGCAACAATGGCAAAAAGTCTCTCTTTCGCTTCTTTGTCCATCGTTTCTAAATATTTTTGTAAGTCTTCAGCAGTCATTTTCTCCTCAGAATCAATCAATTGAATTTCTGCATCTGTTACTTTTGCCATTGCTTTTACAGAAGAATGAGCCCCTATACTCGTTAGAATTAATCCTTTTTTGCGTTCATTTTCAGGATTTGATTTTCGCCAATACTCTCTAGCTGTTACTATTGCCGACAGATTTGCTGCCGTTCCTCCGCTAGTAAATACTCCAAACGCTCCTTTGGGCATCCCGGTGAGTGATACCAACCATTCCATGGCTTGGTTTTCTGCAAAAATCCCTCCTGCTCCTTCCATCCAATAAGCACCGTGAATGGAAGATGCCGAAGTTACTAAATCAAACATAATGGCTGCACGCGATGGTGCTGCCGGTACAAATGCTAAATGCCTTGGGTGGTCAATAGCAGTGGCTGCCGGTGCTAGGATGTTTTTCCAAATTTCTAATGCTTTTTCGCCTCCAATTCCCTTTTCGGTAATGACTTCTCCTACTTTTTCTTTTAATTTTTCTTCGGACTGAAAGTAGCCTAATTTTGGATCAGACTCAGTAATTCGACTGATGACATATTTCATGATGTCCAATGTCATCTCTATCAGGTCTATATCTATTTTATGTAATTTGTTTTGAGCAGTATGACGTGTCATGTATTTTTTGTGCGAATTTATTGATTTGAGTAAAATAAATTCATTATTCTAGTCATAGAAGTTCAAAATAGGATAAATATCAGGTTTTTGATTTCCTTTTTTGAAATTATTTTAGGATTAAATTTTTTAGTTTCAAACCTGCTAAACTTGATAGCGATACGTCTGCTGAACTACCAATTGCTTTTAAATCTACTTGTTTATTTGGTAAGTTAATTAGAATACCTTCATTGTAAATAAGATAATTTACACCCTCATTTGTGAAAGTCAACGTATTTTTTCGTTTGTCATAAACAAACTGATCTGAGTAGAATAGTTCAATTTTATCATCTTTATCTTTGAATGTATAAAATAAATAATCTTCGAAGTCAAAAGCACGGTAAATTTCCATTTTCTTATCATTTTTAAAAGTCAAATCATACACCAAAATAATATCTGCTTCACCTATTAAAATACTATATTTTTGCTCAACCATACGACCTTCTTTTCTGTTTTTTACTACATAATCCCACATAAATCCATTTGGATTTAGATTTTCTTCAAATACATTGTATTCAATTGGAATATTATTTTCTACTCTAAATGTCGTATATTGATGCCAACAGCAGCCACTTTTTGTCATGGTGTAGATAGCCTCAGCATCGTTATCAACAGTGAACATTCCACAGTACTCTTGTGCTAATCGGGTAAATTCAGAACTATGTTTTAACCCTTCTTTTGTTTCTAAATAGATTTGAAAAGATGGACCATGATAGCAACTGAACTGCCCATCCATAACGGCTAAATCATCTATCCCATCAAAATTAAAATCTTGACAAATGATAATACTTTGCTCTCCATATGGTAATTCTGATATATTTGTTTCTACCTTACCTTTCTCATCAAAATCAAAAGTTAATTCATCCGAATTAATTTTAATGATAGGTCGGTTCGTTTTGATTTCAATTATTGAAATTTCTCCTTTTTTGAATACTTCATCTTCATATCCTTCCTCAATAATTAATAGACCTTTGTACTTTTCTGAAAAACCAAAGATTTCATAGCTAGATTGTCCAAATGAAATAGTAAAATAGCAGGATAATACAAGTACCAAAAATTGCTTCATATTGATAAGATTTTCTTTTGGAAAGATAGTGATAATTTAGATTTTTCTCTTCAAACGAATATTTCATAAAAGAAGAAACTCTGAGATTATACTCAGAGTTTCTTTTAAGATATTATGTAAACAAATTGATTACTTCACTATTGTCAATTCGTCTATGATGTTTTTTGCTCCGGCGTATTTATCTACAATAAATAATACGTAACGGATATCTACGTTAATGGTTCGTTGCAATTTCGGGTCAAAAATGACATCTCCTGCCATGGCTTCGATGTTTCCATCAAATGCTAAACCAATTAGTTCTCCTTTTCCGTTTAGTACCGGTGAACCGGAGTTTCCACCTGTGATGTCATGGTCGGTCAAGAAGTTAACCCAAAGCTCTCCACTTTTGTCTGCATACTGTCCAAAGTCTTTCTTGTTGTATAGATCAATCAATCTCTTTGGCATATCAAACTCTTCATCATTGGGCTTGTATTTTGCTACAGTTCCTTTTAAAGTTGTATAGAAATTTTTCTTGGCATCGTTTATTTTTCCGGCTGTCAATGGTAGATTTCTTACTTTTCCATATGTCAATCTGAGTGTGCTATTCGCATCTGGATATTCTATTGGACTTAGTTTAGATTCTCTTAATCCATCGACTAATAAGCGGAATGATTTTTTATAATTATCATTCATTACTTTCTGCTCAGGTGTTTCTGCTCTGTAACGACCAAGTAAGTCAGATGATAGTTTAAATAATTCATCATTTGTCAATAAAGAAGCATCCGGACTATCTAAGAATTTTTTCAATGCTTCAGGCTTTGTTAAAATACTCGACGTAAATGCTTGTTTTACAAAATTTCTAAAATCACCTTTGTTTTTGTCTCCAATTTCTTTTACATAAGGAGCCAAACCACCTTTAGCTGCTTTGGCATAATATAAGTTCAACTGTGAAGCCAATACATCTTCTTCCAATGGCATATAAGCTTTTTCAAATGTACTGTTTATTAACTCCTCAATTGTAGAGCGCATTTCAGTACGCTTTGCTTCGTTTTCATTTGCATACTGCATCAGATAACTACCTATTCTATAAGGAGCTACTGAAAAATTTGCAGAACGTAGCATTCCAATCAAATAATTCTGTTGACGAGACTGCTCATTTGTTTGATTGTAATAATTATTAATTGTCTCAATTACATTACCATATTTATTTTTTCTATCCTTATGGTTTGCCCATTTATTGAATTTCTCTTCTGTTTTTCTTTTAGAAGCCGCTGTTTTGTGCTGAGTCAGAGCTTCTATCATTCCTTGACGGTTTTTCCAATAATTGGCTAATCCTGCATATTTAGAAGCATAATCTAGTTTTACTTTTTGGTCTTTATCCATGTATTTTTTCAACACATCCATTCCTAGTTTAGAGCCTTCTACCCAAGCCGGATACGCGTAGTTTACGTTTTGGTCAATTCCACCGGCAGGCATCCAACGGTTTGTTCTACCCGGATATCCTAAAATCACAGAAAAATCTCCTTCCTCTACCCCACTTATATTAACAGGTAAATAGTGTTTTGGACTCATTGGAACATTCGTAGTAGAATAATCAGCCGGATTTCCTGTTTTGTCTGTATAAACACGGAACATAGAGAAATCACCTGTATGACGTGGCCATTCCCAGTTGTCTGTATCTCCACCAAATTTTCCAACAGAAGATGGAGGTGTCCCTACCAATCGGACATCTTGAAAATCTTGGTAAACAAAATAATAGTATTCATTCCCTTCAAAAAAAGAACGAACGGAAACGGTATATTTTCCTCCTTCATTGTTCTCTTGTTCAATTTTCGCAATTTCCTGATTGATGGTAGCTTCTCGTTCATCTTCGGTCATTGTACTGTTTACTTTTCCTAAAATTCTTTTAGATACATCATCCATCCGAACAAAAAAGCGAACTTTTAAATCTTTTGGTTTTAATTCTTCTGATTTATCTTTTGCCCAAAAACCATTTGTTAAATAATCATGTTCAGGAGTTGAAAGTTCGGCAATAGCACCATACCCACAGTGATGGTTTGTCAATACCAATCCGGTAGATGAAATAATTTCAGCCGTACATCCTCCACCAAATTGAACAATGGCATCTTTTAAACTACTGTTGTTTATACTGTATATTTCCTCAGCAGTAAGCTGTAATCCCATTTTTTGCATGTCACCGATTTTTTTACCGATGAACATTAAAAACCACATTCCCTCGTCTGCCTTTGCTTTTTGCAATGGCACAATGAGAAATGCCATACTCGTAATTAAAACGATTAATTTCTTCATTATTAATTAAATTTTGTGTTATATTAGTTACTAACCAACGGTCAATTGTTACAAACATACAGCGATTTTTTCAAAGACCGTGTTTTTATGTTGTTACATTTGCAAAATGGCTGGAATTTATATTCATATTCCTTATTGTAAACAGAAGTGTAGTTATTGTGACTTCCATTTCTCTACCCAACTAAATTCAAAAAATGAATTGGTAAATGCTTTGTGTAACGAATTGATTTTACGGAAAGACGAAAAAAAAGAAACAATTGAAACAATTTATTTTGGTGGTGGAACCCCTTCTCTACTTAGCTCCAATGAATTAAATCAACTTTTTGAAACAATTTACAAGCACTATACTATTGTAGAAAAACCGGAAGTTACTTTGGAAACAAACCCTGATGATTTGACCAATGAGAAGGTTTCTTTTTTAAAAACAACTCCTGTGAATCGTTTTAGTATAGGAGTCCAATCTTTTTTTGATGATGATTTGAAATTAATGAATAGAGCGCACAATGCGCAGCAATCCATAAACTCTATAAAATTGGTTCAGGATTTCGGATTTGAAAATATAACAATTGATTTGATTTATGGTGGGCAAACTACATCTGATGAAATTTGGGAGAAAAACTTAGAAATTACTTTGGATTTAGGAGTTCCACATGTTTCTTCGTATGCCTTAACGGTTGAGCCTAAAACGCTTTTGGCTCACCAAATTCAATCAAAAAAAATACCAAATGTAGATGAAGAAAAACAAGAGAGACAATTTAGAACTTTGGTGAAAACTTTGACAGATAATCAATTTGTTCATTATGAAATTTCCAATTTTGGAAAAGATGGATTTTTGTCTGTACACAATAGTAATTATTGGAAAGGAAAACCTTATTTGGGAATCGGACCTTCAGCACATTCATTTAATGGTAAAAATAGAAGTTGGAATGTTTCTAACAATGCTATTTATATAAAAAATATTGAACAAAATATAGTACCAAATTCATTTGAAGAATTAAGTGATGTTAATATGTTTAATGAATTAATAATGATTGGTTTAAGGACTATATATGGGGTTGATTTAATTCAAATAAAAAAACAATTTCCTTCCGTATTTTACAGTGATTTACTAGAAAGTTCAAAAAGGTTTTTGGAAGATGATTTAATTCAAATAAAGAACGACAAAATATGTTTAACAGAAAAAGGGAAATTTTTAGCAGATGGAATCGCTTCTGATTTGTTTAGAATGTAAAGATTCTATATCTTTAAGATAGAAAAATAACAATGAAAATCAACCTAATTTCAAAAATAGCCGGATCATTAACTGGATTGTGTATAAGTGGGTGTTTATTGGTGTATTTTGGGCAAGAGAAAATCATTTTTCACCCAACAAAAATTGCAGTTGATACTCCTTATAAATTCGACCATTCGTTTAAAGAAATTAACCTCCAAACCAAAGACGGTTTTACTATAAACTCTTTGTATTTTAAAGCCAAAAATCCAAAAGGAATTATTTATTACTTACATGGAAATTCAGGCGACCTGACCGGTTGGGGCGATATTTCACGTGTTTATCTCGATCTAAATTATGATGTATTCTTAATTGATTATAGAAGCTTTGGGAAAAGTACCGGAAAGATTATCAGTGAACAACAATTTTATGATGATGCTCAATTGGGGTATGATTATTTGAAAGAGCAATTTACTGAAAATGAAATCATTATTGTTGGTTATTCCATTGGGACGGGAGCTGCTTCTTATTTGGCAAGTGTAAATTCTCCCAAATTACTTTTGCTACAAGCTCCTTACTACAACATGACAAAAGTTTCTCAACGAAAAATGCCGTTTATTCCAACTTTTCTATTGAAATATAAATTTGAAAATGATTTGAATATTTCCAACACAAAATGTCCGATTTATATTTTTCATGGGACAGATGACAGCATTATCTCCTATGAAGACACCAAAAAATTAAAACAATTTCTAAAAGAAAACGATGAATTTGTCACACTAGAAAACAAAGGACATGCAGGAATTAATGAAAACAAAATTTATTTAGAGAAATTAAACGAATTACTCTAACAATAAATTAAATACATTTGTGAAATGAACGACAATAGACCAATTGGTGTTTTTGACTCAGGTGTAGGTGGACTGACCGTTGCCCGAGAAATCAAACGTTTGCTTCCCAATGAAAGTATCATTTACTTTGGTGACACCAAGCATTTGCCTTATGGTGATAAATCACAAGAAACCATCACTAAATTTACTACTAAAATCACTAAATTTTTAGTACAACAAAATTGCAAAGCTATTGTTGTTGCTTGTAATTCAGCCACTTCAAATTCAATTGAGGAAATTTGTAAAGCAGCTCAAGATACGCTGGTGATTGATGTCATTTCTCCCGTCGCAAAAAAGGTAGCTTTTGAACTTCACCAAAAAATTGGTGTAATTGCCACAAAAGCAACTGTAAATTCACATGCTTATAAAAAATACATTCGAAAATATAACCGACACATAAAAGTAGTAGAATTAGCAACACCTCTACTCGTTCCGATTATAGAAGAAGGTTTTACCAACACACTTGTATCAAAATTTGCAATTGAAGACTATTTGTCTTACAAAAAGTTCAATGATATTGATACCATTATTTTGGGGTGTACCCATTACCCTTTGATCGAGAAAGAAGTTCAAACAATATTTCATAACCGAGTTCAAGTTGTTGACTCTCCTTTGATTGTTGTTAATGAATTGATAAATGAAATGAAAAAAGAGAATTTGATGGGAAATTCAGAAAAAGTAGAGTACCATTTCTATCTTTCAGACTACACTGAAAATTTTGTTCGATTGGCAAAGAAATTCTTTGGAAAATCAATTGTACTGGAACAAAAACAACTCTAGTTAAACTCTTTACTTTTCGGAGCAATTTTCTACATTTGTGCTAAAATTTTAAAAAATGGCTTTAGCATCAAAAGAATTAATAGCGTTAGAAGATAAATACGGAGCACACAACTATCACCCACTCCCAGTAGTTTTAGAACGAGGTGAAGGTGTTTATGTTTGGGATGTAGAAGGTAAGAGATATTTTGATTTTCTCTCAGCCTATTCTGCTGTAAATCAAGGCCACAGTCACCATAGGATTATAAATGCTTTAACTAAGCAAGTTCAAAAGTTGGCATTGACTTCACGTGCATTTTATAACGCTGAGTTGGGTAAATATGAAAAATTTATCACCGAATTATTTGGGTTTGATAAAGTTTTACCGATGAATACCGGAGCAGAAGCTGTAGAAACTGCCATAAAAATAGCTCGAAAATGGGGGTATGAGAAAAAAGGAATTTCAAGTGGTGATGCAAAAATCATAGTTTGTAATGGGAACTTCCACGGCAGAACGACTACCATCATTTCCTTTTCTAATGATGATGATGCTCGAAATAATTTTAACCCTTACACAAGCGGATTTATTTCTGTTGATTATAATGACACAAAAGCATTAAAAGAAATTATAGAAAAAGACAGAGATAATATTTGTGGATTTTTGGTAGAACCTATTCAGGGTGAAGCTGGTGTAAATGTACCCAGTGAAGGCTATTTATCTACTTGCTATAAAATTTGTAAAGAAAATAATGTACTCTTTATAGCCGATGAAATCCAAACCGGAATTGCCCGAACCGGAAAAATGTTGGCAATAGACCATGAAAATATTCATCCAGATATATTGATTTTGGGAAAAGCACTTTCGGGTGGAGCTTATCCTGTATCAGCCGTTTTAGCAGATGATGAAGTTATGAATGTCATAAAACCCGGACAGCATGGCTCTACTTATGGTGGAAACCCATTGGCTTGTGCTGTTGCTTTGGAAGCGCTTCAAGTTGTGATTGATGAAAATTTAGCTCAAAAAGCAGAAAAAATGGGACAAATATTCAGAAATGAAATTGAGAAAATAATTCCACAATTTAGCTTTTTGAAATCTGTTCGTGGAAAAGGACTTTTAAATGCTGTGTTAATCAACGATACACCAGAAAGTTCCACCGCTTGGGATTTATGTGTTCAGTTAATGAATAATGGATTACTAGCCAAACCTACACATGGAAACATTATTCGTTTTGCACCACCGTTAGTAATAACGGAGGAGGAATTGGCTAAATCTTTAGAAGTTTTGGTAAAAACGTTCAGCGAGTTTAAAAAATAATAAATACATTTACCTCGTAATATTAAATTAATAATAATTAAACTTAAACCCTATGAAAAAGAGCTTACTGACTATTGCATCTTTTATTCTTTTGTTTGTAAATTCATATTCGCAAAATCTAGAATCTATTTACGTTGACAATGATGAAGTGGCAAATGCTAAATTACTTTTCACAAACGATTGGGTAGCTGAAATAGAAAATGATTTTGTATATGTGTACAATGGTAGAATTGAGAATAAATCAAATACCGAGTATAAAAATTTGACACTTTCATTGTACCTCATGCCTGAGAAGTCGTTACAAACAACTGATGTGATTCAGGTTTACTTCATCAATAGTGTATCGTTAAACAGCTTTCCTAACTCATCTAGTTTAGGAGGTATAAATCTAAAAAAACATATCTCTAATTCTTTACCAAGTATTGCTTATAAACCAATATTGGTAATACGGGACAAACGCGGAACTTTATTAAGTTATAAAATATTGGATAAGTATCTATTTGAAGCAAAAGATGGTGGCTTAATAGCTTCTTCTTCTGTTGAAACTACAGAAATTACTCCTGTAGAGGTAGCTGATTTACCAAATGATGTAAAATCAGACGTGATAAAGGAAAATACTTATATAAGAATTCCGGAAAGTAAATTAGTTGAAACAAATATCACAAAACCTGAAGAACTTTCTGAGAAAGTTACACCCAAAACGAAACAAGATTTATATCCAATTTATGACTTTACAGAGCAGTTAAGTGACTCTATAAAAATGGAAAAAGATTGGAAAGTAGAAATCAACTTCCCTACGACTATGGTAAGTATAAAAGGAGGTGATATACTAAATACAACACAACGAGATTTGCAAAACGTAACACTGAAAGTATATATATCAAAAAGTGAATTAGAAGAAAATACAACTAGTTTTGAAGGGCTTGTTATAGCAGAAGCAGATTTAAAAGAACTCAAGTCTTCATCTAAAATGACTGGGTTAAATATTATGACAGATCTTTTGTCTATTCCTCAAGGTGGGACATATTATATGTTCCTAACTCTATCAGAAAAAAACGAGAATGAAAAAGACATAATTCGTGCTAAAAAGATGTTTACAAAGTCCATTACGCTTTAGGTAATTTATCGAATTAGTCTTAGTGGCATATAAAAAAGGGTTAGATATTATTCATACTACTAACCCTTTTTGCTTCTTTTAATTATTTTTTGAAGTTATACTTCTTTTACTTCAGCATCAGAAGTATTATTTATCACGGATTGGATTCCATTTTTAGCGCCTACTTCATTTTCATACTGTTGACTAGTTCCAATAATCTGTCCGTTGGATGCCTTCAAGTTAAACATCCACTTGCCGGAAGCTCCTTGTTTTAACTCAAAATTAGATTCATTTTGTGCATTTTTTTTGACTGATTCTACTCCATTCTGACAAGATGCTTTTTGAGTATATCCCTCACTCGCTAAAATATTCTGACCATTTTTTGCTTTTAACCGAAAACGATACTCTCCACTTTTGTCTTGATAAATTTCAAACATTTATTTTATTTTTTAATCAATTTTAAACTTTTTACTCCTTTTTGGGTTTGTACTTTTAATATATATAATCCTGATGGTAAGTCAGTAATTGCTAATTCTACATTTTTACTATTTTCTGTAAATTGTTTTAATTTTTTACCATTTACGTTAAATATAGAAACATTTTGAATTAAATCTTGTGAGTTTAATTGAAATACTCCATTTGTTGGATTAGGATAAATAGAAATATCTGTCAATTTTACATCTGTTGTATTCATATCAGAATCTATTAATCCCAAATACTGAAATATCCCTGAAATAATAGGTGTTGTATTCCCTGTACTTGGGTCAACTGAAATCACTCCATTATTTGAACTAACTAAATAATTTCCATTACCAATAGCAATTGTTCCACGTAATTCCGGAACTCCATAATAATCTATCAAACTACCATCTTCTGTAGAAATTTCATACAATCCTGTATTTGTCAGATAAACTGCCACTAATAAATTTCCCTCTGGGGTTAAATTCATCTGTTGAAGGGTTGTAAACACGCCTGATGGTACTAAATTTTCTTGAGAAATACCTTCGTAATTCATAACTCCAATTCCACTTCCTGAATAAGAGGAAATATATACTAAACCATTTCCTCCATCTACTACATCAAAAGGTTCATTTACTGTAGGGTGAAATCCTATAAAATTCCCTGAAGTGTCTAACCTTATAATTGTGTGTTGTGGTACTCCATTATCTGCACCTCCATTTGTTAACCATACTTCTCCATTTACTATATTCATTCCTCTCATTCTATCAAAACCAAGCTCTGAACCATATAACTCTGAAAGAAAATTTCCATCTAAATCATATCTATAAATTTTATCATTTAACTGATCTCCAAACCATATTTCAGAATTAACTTGTATAATAGATTTTACCGTTCCAGCTGCAACTTCAACTAAATCTATAAAGTTTGAGTGTATAACTGCCCCATCTTCTGCACTTAGTTTATGTACTTTTCTTACCGAACTATCATTTACTAATATGAATGACTGGGAATATACAAACCCTCCCAAAACAAAAACCAATAGTAGTAAAATCGTCAAACGTTTTTTCATATCTTTATCATATTTATTAGTGACAAAGTTATTCAAATTAATTTATAAAATACTCTAAATTAATGGAAAGAGTTCCAATAACAGTCTATTCCATCCGTTGCCATATGCATCAAAAGACCAATAGCTAAAATTCTAGATTTTGGAAAAAGTAACAATATTCCATATAAGCCAATTGCCCAATAAGTATGAAGTGGATGAAAACCAATACTACAACGATTTGGGTCAAAAATAGGTGTAGCCAACAAATGATCTAAATCTACCAAAAAACTCAATAGAAAAATTCCATAAATTTTAAGCCATTGTTTCCGAAAAAATGCAAAAGCAACAACAGCCGGAAAACCAAAATGTAAGAAATAGTGAATTAAATTTTGCATAAATAGAGAACAAATAACGGAAATTTATTACAAGAAAAAATGCAAACTTTTTACCATAAAAAAATTTGCATTTTTTATCTATTTCTAGAAAATCTTATTTTGGGGTTTCTTTGTTGTGTTCGCCATGTGCACCACGTACATGTTCGTTTATAGTAAGATCTTTATTCACAGAGTAGGCACTTCCAAACCCATTCACATAAGAACCAGTTTTAGGTTGTAAATCAAACATTATAAAATCATTTAAATCTGAAAGTACATCAATTACTTTTCCATGACGTTCCTTTAATTGCGCAATTCCACGATTCCATAAATCACTTCCCTGATCTACCAAAATTGCTTCACAATCAAGTGTCAATCTATCACGTGCATAAATTTGCTTCGTTGCAAATTCGTCTTCTATCAACATCACAGACACAGTTTTTCGATCACGTAAGTTTCGGGTATGTTTTGCCATAAATGATACCAAAATTTGGAAACTTCCATCAACATAGACAAAGGGAGCGTAACTTGCTATTGGTTTCCCCTCTATATCAAGTGTTGCTAAAATAATTGATTTAGAATTGTTTAACAATTCCTCTATCTTTGGTTCCTTTGGTTTTATATTAGTTTGGCTTGTATTTGTAGTACTCATAATATTTTTTCTCAGTTTACTTCAAAGATATTAAATTTTATTTAGACTAAATAAAATATTTTATCTTATGAGTACTAATCTTAACTAAGATACAGTTTTCTTATCTTTGAAGTCCAAATAAAAAAATATGAATCGCTTATTACTACTTGTATTTACCCTTGGATACTTACTTCCCTCATTTTCTCAAAATATGATG
>JBKEAG010000080.1:0-25917 GCA_047972025.1 Moheibacter sp. | reverse complement strand
GTTTACTCGTTCCCAAAACTACTCCGGCTGTACTATGAGGGATTATTGCTATCTCATTGTATAATTGCTCTTTTGCTTGTTTTTTTATCCAATAATCTGAGCCTAATAACAACGCTGTAAGCATAATCACTCCTCCTAACATTAGCTTCCAAAATCGTCTAAAAAATGTCTTCATTTCTTCTCTACTCTATCAAAATTCAATCAAATGTACCAAAATCTTTCATTTTTTGGTTAAAGTGATTAAGTGATTAAGAAATTAGGCTTTAAATTATTTTTTCTATCTTTAAATTTAATTTTAACCACCTAATATGGAATTGCTAAATTCTGCTACTATCATGAGTTTTTTCTTAGGAATTGGGTTGGCTGCATCAGCTGGATTCCGTGTATTCTTACCTCTTTTTGTTGTAAGTATTACGGCACACTTTGGCTCTGATATATTAAATCTTAATGAAAGTTGGCAATGGGTTGGTAGTTGGGCTGCTATGATTACTCTTGGTGTTGCTACAATTGTTGAGATAATTTCGTACTATATCCCTATTGTTGACAATTTTTTAGACACTATTGCTGTACCACTAGCAGCTATAGCTGGAACTGTTTTAATGGCTTCCACTCTACTCGACATGGGAGAGGTTGCTACCTGGGCATTGGCAATCATTGCTGGAGGAGGAACAGCTGCAGCCGTAAGTGGCACTACAGCCACAACCCGTGCTATATCTACCGGAACTACAGGAGGAACTGGTAATTTCTTAGTCAGTACCGGTGAAACTACTGCTGCCTCTGTTTTGAGTCTAACTTCTATGATATGGGCTCCTTTGGCATTTATACTAGTCATTGTTATCCTTTACTTTGTTTACCGTCTATGGAAAAAAGGAAAAAAACACCTCAAAGAAGTATCATAAATCGTAAAAAAAATTTAACTAAACAATTCCTTCAAGTCAAGTCCACCAAAATTTGCAGAACTCATCATGAGGAAAACTTTATTTGATTTATCCATTTGTTCCAAATAAGATTTCAATTCAGATGAGGAGGTAAAAACATTGATAGATTCATCTCCAAATGCAATACGAATGTCATCTGGTGAAATATGTTCCATCCGCTTTATAACGAGTGCTTCAGGATTATAGTACACTATCTTTTCATCAGCTTTACCAAGTGCATCTTTATATTCAGTCAAAAATTTTGGATTTAAACTACTATAAGTATGTAACTCTAAACAAGCGACTAACTTTTTATTTTCAAATTGTTCTTTGACTGCATTGGTGGTAGATATTACTTTACTTGGTGCGTGTGCAAAATCTTTATAAGCAGTAAAATCAGAAGTTCTATTTATCAGTTCTAAACGTTTTGATGCTCCTTTAAAAGACTGAATGGCCTCATAAAAATCATCATCCATTATTCCCAATTGGTTACAAATCAGCCTTGCTCCTTCTAAATTACTCAAATTATGTTTTCCAAAAATCTCTAATGGGATTGGTCCATCTATCGTTTCTATATAAGTTACTCCATTCTCTATTTTGTGATTAGGAGTTTTATAAGAAAACTTTTTTAATGCTTTTTCATTACACTCTACTACATTTGCAACATTCTCATCATCAGAATTATAAACAACTGCTCCTCCTGCTGATATACTATCTACAAATAATTCAAACTGATGTATATAGTTTTCAAAGGTTGGAAACACATTAACATGATCCCAAGCTATCCCACTAATCAAAGCTATATTAGGCTGATAGAGTAATATTTTGGGTCTTCTGTCTAAGGTAGATGAAAGGTATTCGTCCCCTTCCATTATCATAAAATCGTTCTCTTCGGTCAACTTTACCATCACATCAAAGCCTTCTAACTGCGCTCCTACCATGTAATCAACCTCTTTTCCATGAAAGTGCAATACGTGTAAAATCATAGATGTGATGGAGGTTTTCCCATGCGAACCTGCAATTACGACTCGGGTTTTATCCTTGGATTGTTCATATAAATATTCCGGATAGGAATAGATTTTTACTCCCAATTCTTGCGCTTTCTGCATTTCGGGATTGTCTACATGGGCATGCATTCCCAAAATAACTGCATCTAAATCACTTGCAATTTTTTCAGGAAACCAACCTGTTTTTTCTGGTAGTAATCCTCTTTTTTTTAATCGTGAGGCTGATGGTTCAAATATGGCATCGTCTGACCCCGTAACTTGGTATCCTTTCTCGTGTAAGGCAATTGCTAAATTGTGCATGGCACTACCTCCAATTGCGATGAAATGTACTTTTTTCATTAACTAAAAAAATCTTGAGGTTCTCTATCTTGTAATATATCCTCTATTGGTTTTACCTTTAGAAATTCTGGTGATTGTTCTATAGCATCCATTATTTTTTTCATAATGGCATCATTGTCTTCTTTTTCATAGTCAAATTCTAATGGTTTTTTAAATTGCATTGTGGCTTTAACTCCTGTTTTTTTCAACTTTAATCCTTTTTTGTCAAAAGCTCTGCGAAACCCATCTATCACTACAGGAACTACAATTGGTTGCGTTTTTTTTACCAACAAGGCTGTCCCTCTCCTTCCTGGAGCAAATGCTGTGGTAGTCCCTTGTGGAAATGTCACCACCCAACCATTTTGTAGTGCTTTTTCTATATTGGAAACTTCTGAAACATCTACTTTCCGATTGATATCTTTCCCTGCTTCTCGCCAAGTTCGCTTCACCATAATTGCTCCTGTATAGGCAAATAGTTTGGTGAGAATATTGTTTTTCATCGTTTCTTCTGCTGCTATATAGTAAAAATCTGTTTTGGGGTTGAGTAAATAAACCGGATTTTTGATAGTATCTATAAATCCATTTTTCACACTACAGAATACATGATACATTGCAAATACATCTGCAAAATAAGTTTGATGATTGGATACGAAAAGAACGTTTGTGTTGGGTAAGTCCACTAAATTTTCTGTTCCGGATACTTTTAATTTATTATAGCCATTATACCGATTGTATGTAAATGCTCCAAACAGAAATATCAAAGATCTTTTTAGAAAGTATAAATAACCAAAGGCATCTCTATATACATTTTTTTTTACTGACTTCTGCTTTGCCATAACCCACTTTTCACTCTAATAATGAACTGCAAATTTAAAGTTTTTCCAGCAATGCACCGAATTCGCTTAAAATCATTGCTGTTGCTCCCCAAATATAAGAATCTTCACCTAGTTCATACCCTGGAATTTCTACTATATAGTCTGAAAACTTTCGTTCAAAATTGATTGGTTCTGCACTCAGAAATGCTTCTAAGTCTAGTGGAATAATTTCGGCTACTTCACTTTCTTGAGGTGCAAAATTCGGAGTTCCATAATGGATTCCTATAAAGGGATAGACTAGGAAATTACTTGGTGGTATGTACAACTCTGTCAGTTGTTTTACGATTTCTATATGCTCTTCATTTATACCTAGTTCTTCTACTGTTTCCCGTATTGCTGTGTTTTCGAGGTTTATGTCTTCTGGTTCAAATGAGCCTCCGGGTAGAGAAAACTGGTTAGAATGTACTCCGTCATACGTTTGGCGGAGTGTTACTGGAAATACTACGTCTCCTTGCTCATTTTCGTATAATAAAATCATGACCGCTGCTATCCTTGGATTGGTCTTTTTGACTTCTTCCATATCGTACTTTAATCGGTAGGGCGGGGAAAGTCTTAATTGAGCTTCTAGTCCGGGTAAATCTGTAATATGGTTTTCTAATTTATGTAATAAGTTGTCTAAAAACAAGGTGTGAATTTTCGTTCAAATGTAATTAAGAATCTAACAATATACAATTTATCTGTGTCTGAAAAACTAAGGAAATACACTAATTATTAACCCCAAAATACTATATGAATTAGATTTGGACTTTACAATTTCTGCGTATAGTAATTAAAATCTTTCATTACTGTGTCTATAAATTCAACATCCGGCTGTTCTGCTTCTATTTCCATTACCGATTCTAGTTTTGCTCTCAGTCGTTTTAGTGTTACAATATCTTTATTTTTTCTTGCTACTGTAAACGTGTCTTTAATGATTCTAGCATCATTATCTGTCAACCTCATTACTTGGCTGTATTTTGGGATATATGTTTCATTAATTTCTTCTAAAATGGTAATGTTTATAGAATGTTTTTCACGTAGTTTCAGCACAGTTGTTCCGGCTATTATATCACCTAGTCGTTGCGAGTTTTTGGTTCGGATAATTAAAATAAAAGCTACCAAACCGGAAACCATAAATAACATTACAGAAAGGACATTTGCTACTTCTTCACCAAAAATCGGAATAAAAAACAGCAACATAAAAAAGGCTGTCCAAAAATCAATAAAACGAAAAGCCCAACGAGCAAAATACTCAGAAAACCCAGCTTTGTATCCATCTAATTTAACCACTCTAATCCTACAAATCATTTTACCAAAAGTTTGTCCTCTAAACAAATACTCTGTCCATAAAGAGTAAAATAAAATCGGGAATAGTAGTAATGTGTAAATTACTTCATAGAAAATAGAAATATCTTGCTCTAAACTAGTACCATCAAATAACCAAACGTCTGTATCTAGTATATCTATAAACACATAATTGATGGCTACAAAATAAACACAAATGAAAATAAGGTCTAATGTAAACGCCAAAAAGCGAAGTCCTACCCCGGCATGCTGTACATCAACATTTACGTTTAATGGTGTTTTAATTTTTATAAAATCCATGAACTAATTTCAAATGTATTAGAAGAATTTGGTCAAATCTACAATTTTTACTGCGTATCTTTTTTATATTTACCCAAACTAATTTTATACTTATTTGAGGGAAGCTGCATTCATCAAACAAAATAAAGAAAAATGGCTAGAGTTCGAAAAGTTGCTATACAAGGCTTCTGACAGTAAACCTGAGTTGCTTGCAGATTTATTTATACAGATAAATAATGATTTGGCATTTGCACAAACATACTACCCAAAAAGCAATGTCATAAAATACCTCAATGCAATTACAGCTACGGCTTACCATAAAATATATGGAAAGAAAAAGGGTGGTAACGGATTTGTTGGATTTTGGCGCTATGAGATACCTATGATTATGTATCAATACCGAAAGTATTTTTATTTCTCATTTATTCTATTTTTTCTGATGGTTATTATTGGCGTATTTTCTTCAATTTATGAACCGGAATTTATACGGTCAATACTCGGTGATGAATATGTAAATATAACTGAGAGAAATATCCGAAACGGTGACCCGTTGGCTATTTACAACAATACTAGTACTTTTGGGGACTTCAATAGTTTTTTTAAAATTGCCTTTAATAACTTACGTGTTGGACTCATGTCTTTTTTGTATGGAATTTTTGGTGGAATCGGTTCGCTGTATTTTATGTTGGTAAACGGTATTATGGTAGGAAGTTTTCAATATATGTTTTATGAAAAAGGTGAATTTTTCCTATCACTACGTACTATATGGATGCACGGAGCTATGGAAATTTTTGCAATGTGTATAGAAATTGGGGCAGGTGTACTCATGGGGACTAGTTACTTATTTCCCGGAATTTTGACTCGAAAACAGGCTTTCTTTCAGAAAGGAAAAGCCGCCTTTAAAATTGTAGTCAGCACCATTCCCTTTACCATTTCGGCTGCTTTGATTGAAGGTTACATAACTCAATATGCTAACGAAATGCCTATTTTTGTAGCAAGTTTTATTGTCTTAGGAACTCTCTCGTTTATATTTTGGTATTATTTAATTTATCCTCATATCGTCTACCGTAAAAACCATCGTGATATCTCTTATTTGTTTAATGAAATTGGCAATGAAAAAAGTTAAATCTATTTTTTTTGGACTGATTTTATTTACCGGGACTACATTTTCTCAAGAGCCTCCTACTTCAAATGTTGTGGATTATTATGATGAGCTAGAAGAAGAAAGCTATACCACTCCAACTAGGGAAGAACGAGGTGAGCCTTTTTATGAACAAAGAAAAATTGACCCTAAATTTAAAGATAAATACAAAGGTGATATATATGATTATGATAGACAGGTTCCTCCTACTTCTCAAAAAGAAAGAATTTCAAAAGACAAAGGAAGTATAGCTCTCCCAACAGGTTTTCTCAATGTACTCATGTATGCTGTATTGGCTATAATTGTCATTTTAGTTATTTATATGATTTTCAAAAATGCGGGTGGATTCTCTTTTGGAAAGGAACAGCAAAAAATAAAATATGACAATTCCGAAGAAACCGATTTTGAAGATGAAGAAAAAATTGAAAATAATAATTTTCAATTTTTAATACAAAAGGCAAAAGAAAACCATGATTTTCGGCAAGCCATACGTTATTATTATTTATGGGTTTTACAGAAATTAACGGATCATCAACTGATTAAATGGAACAAAGACAAAACCGGGTATGATTATTATGTAGAACTGGCTCATCACCCTATAAAAACTGATTTTTCAAATGCTAACTATTTATATGACTACATTTGGTACGGAGATTTTCAATTGAATGATAAGCAGTTTATAAAAGCAGAAACCATCTTCCAACAAACACTTAATCAATTGAAATGATTCAGAAAATTGTAAAATATGGTTTTATTTTATTTATTCTCATACTTTTTGGATGTGGTGAAAAACGTGTAGATTGGACTCCTACTTTTGATTCGGAGGATAAAATTCCTTTGGGAACCTATATATTACGGCAAGAATTAGACGCTATCTTCCCTGATTCTCACATTGAAAATGTAGAAGTAAACACTCATCGCTTTTTTGATGAAATTGAGTATGAATATCGGGCTGATCATTATTTATTAATTAACGATAATTTTCATCACGACTCCGCTACATGGGAGAAAATCCTCAAATATGTAGAGAGAGGAGGCTCTGCATTTATTTCAATTTCAGACAACATTCCTTCTTTTGATTCCATATTGGGAACATCCGTAGATAGCATCACTAGAAATCCAAATAAAAGTGCCGTTGCTCTAACTGTAAAAACCGCTAAAGACGAGAAATCTTATATCTACGAAAAGAAAATCCAATCTGCCTATTTTTCAAAATTTAATACTGAAACAACTGATGTTCTCGGTTATTTAAACTATGACAAGAAGAACTATCCCAATTTTATAAAAGTATATCATGGAAATGGATATTTGTTGTTGCATACTGAGCCAGTTGCTTTCACAAACTATCATATGCTAAAGAAAAATCATTTTCAGTATGTAACAAATGTTTTTTCTTATCTAAATTCTGAAGATATAATATGGGACAACCATAGGATGAATTACCGTTCATCTTCTTCTGAGCAAAGTCATGATGGTGGATTTTTCAGTAGTCTAGCTTTTGTCATGAAACATCAATCACTTCGCTGGGCTTTCTTTCTTTTGCTCATAATGGGAGCACTTTATCTATTAATTAATTCCAAAAGAAGACAAAAACCTATTCCGATTATATTACCTTATAAGAATTATACTTTGGGGTTTGCCCAAACACTCTCGGAACTTTACCAAAATAACCCTGACCACACGGCTCTATCAAAATACAAAATTAACTATTTTCTAGGGCAAATAAAACAACACTATAATATCACAGCAAAAGAAATGGAGAAAGACTTTGCTCAATTACTAAGTGACAAATCCGGTGTAGAGTTTACACTTTGTGATAAATTAGTTACTTATATCACCATCTTTCAAAATAAAAACTATTTAGACAAAGAAGATTTTTTTAAATTACAATCCTTAATCGAGTCCTTTAACCAAAAATCAAACAATTATGGAAGAACATACACACAAAGATAATGCTTCATACATGCCCCCACAAAGTAATAATAAAGTATCCTATTCTACTGATTTACAACAAGAAAGTGATTTTTCATTTAATAATCGTATAGATCTTAGTAAGATTCAAAAAGGTGTAGCTTCTATTCGGGAACAGTTGGGAAAAGTAATTGTTGGGCAAGAAGAATTTATAGAACTTCTCATGGTAAGCATTTTTTCAAATGGACATGCTTTGATTGAAGGAGTACCGGGTGTAGCAAAAACCATTACTGCTAAATTACTTGCTCGGACTATGGACATTGGGTTTAGTCGCATTCAATTCACTCCCGACCTGATGCCTTCCGATATATTAGGAACTTCTATATTTGATATGAAAAAGAATGAGTTTGAGTTTAAAAAAGGACCTATTTTTTCCAATATTATTTTAATTGATGAAATAAATCGAGCTCCTGCCAAAACACAAGCTGCTCTTTTTGAAGTAATGGCTGAACGGCAAATTACAATAGATGGAATCCATCACAGTATGGAATTGCCTTTTTTGGTCTTTGCTACTCAAAACCCCGTGGAGCAAGAAGGGACTTACAGACTTCCTGAAGCGCAATTGGATCGTTTTTTATTCAAAATAGAGGTGGGTTACCCGTCGTTGGAAGAAGAGGTAAGTATAGTCAATGGAAATAATTCAAGAAAGAATGAAGACCCAACACAGCTCATAAATCCTATTTTCAAAGGAGAAGAAATAGCAGAGTTTCAATCTATTATACAAGATATTTTAGTAGAACCAAAATTAGTTCGCTATATCGCAACTATAGTTCATACTACACGAAATAATCCTTTTTTGTTTTTAGGAGCGTCTCCTCGTGCTTCCATTTCCATTCTAAATGCTTCCAAAGCTATTGCTGCCATACGTGGGCGTGATTTTGTGATTCCGGAAGACATTAAATTTGTAACCACTCCGGCTCTAAAGCATAGAATTGTTGTGAGTCCGGAGAAAGAAATGGAAGGCATCACCCCTACTCAAATCATCCAACAAATCATCGAAAGTATAGAAATACCACGTTAATGAAATTAGCAAAACAAATATTTCTTAGTAAACGATTTTTCTATACATTAACCTTTATGATTATAGGGTTTTGCATTGGTTTTAACTTCCCTTTTGTCTTCCAAATCTTTCAATTGCTTTTATTTGCATTTGTGTTGTTTGTATTTGTTGATTTTTTCTTTTTATTTTTTAGTAAACAGACCGTACTAGGAAAACGAATTGTAAATGATAAACTTTCTAATTCTGATAAAAATAAAGTTCAAATTCGTTTAAAAAATTTATTTCCATTTCAGATTAAATATACCATTTATGATGAAATTCCTAAACAGTTTCAGATTTTTGATTTTAACCTAAAAGGTAAGCTCTCTTCTAAAAAAGAAATTACTTTGAATTATGATTTAACACCTCATGAAAGAGGGGTTTATGCGTTTGGAAATACTAATGTAGTTGTAGAGTCTCCTCTTCGATTGATACAACGAAAATTCATTTTACAAACTGAAGAACAAATAAGAGTTTACCCCTCATTTCTACATTTAAATCAATATAGTTTACATAATTTCAAAGCGCATATAAACGAAATGGGGCAAAAAAAGATTCGGAAAATTGGACATAGTATGGAGTTTGAGCAAATAAAGAACTATGTATCCGGTGATGATATTCGAACCCTAAACTGGAAAGCGACTGCCAAACATCAGAAATTGATGGTCAACCAATATACAGATGAAAAATCACAACAAGTATATTGTGCAATTGATAAAGGAAGAGTTATGCGGATGCCGTTCAGTGGGCTTAGTTTGCTTGATTATGCTATCAATTCCAGTCTTGTTTTCAGCAATGTTGTTTTGCAAAACCAAGATAGAGCCGGAATTTTTACTTTTTCAAATCAGTTGGAAAATTTAGTAAAAGCAGAACGGAGAACTAGTCAGCTTCATAAAATTTCTGAAAGTTTGTATAGCGTTCAAAGTAATTTTATGGAAAGTGATTTTGGGAAATTGTATAATTCCATTAAATATAAAATAACACAGCGAGGGTTGATTTTACTTTTTACTAATTTTGAAAGTATGGATTCGCTTCACAGACAACTCCCTTATTTGTTGGGGATTAACAAGTCACATTTATTGATTGTTGTTTTTTTCAAAAATATAGAATTGGAAAATCATTTAAAAGACCAATCAAACATTAACCCATACGAAAAGGCTCTAATCGAAAAGTTTGTTTATGAAAAACAGCAAATTGTATCAGAGCTGAATAAGTATGGGATTCAAACTGTTTTGACAAATCCAGATGATCTAACCGTAAATTCTATAAACAAATACCTCGAAATAAAATCCCGAGGTATATTGTAATCTGTTTTGTTAAATTGTTAAAGCTCAACTAGTTCTGAAATGTGGAAAGCTGTTTTGACTAGTTTATTGTCCTTATCTATCAAAAATAAGGTGGGAGTTTGAGCCACTCCAAATTCCACTACTCCCTGTGTGTCCCACTGCGCTAGTTCTGTATAGTTAATCCATTCAAAATCTTTTGTAGCTTCTTTGAAAGCTGTTTCATCAAAATCTAATGAGATACTAATAATTTCTCCTCCTTCTTGTTTAAAATTACGGTAATACTCTTTTATATAAGGCATTTCATCTTGACACGCCGGACACCAGGATGCCCAAAATATAATTAATTTTTTATTGGCTTTGATATCATACAGTGACTTATTTCCCTTTATTGGTTTATCAAATGTTATGTTAGGAACTTGATTTCCAACAACCATCTGTTTGTGAGCTGTAATTTTCCCTTTTAGATCATCGGTTATTTCACAAGTCAAGGCATTGGCTTTGTCATAGTATTTGTTTAGTAAAGTTGAAAACTGATCAGCAGGTAAAACCATAAATATAGAGGAAAGTACATTTTGCCCTCTTGGGGTTTCCAAATCTGTTTTCTCTAGTAAATTGTCTATTTCTTTTTCAAGAGTTAAATTTATCTCTTCTTGGTTTTGAGCATCAAATATTGAATAGCGCATATAATTAAGCACGAGTGAAGTCATCAAACTTGTTCCTTCTAAATAATTGTTGTCATTGACTAATCTCCCTAGTATTTTATTTTTATATACTTCTGCTGATTGTTTAGTGTCAACCTGAGCATTAGAAAGTTCAAATACTTGAATATAATATTTCAATAATGGAAGTTCTAAGTTTGGTGCCAGTTTAGCTATTCTATTTTCTTCCTTTTCCATTGCCTTATAAAACTCATCTTCTTTTGTATAAAGTGCTTTTACTATAGGGAATACATTTATCTTCAGGTCATGATAGCTTTCATAATTTTTGTATAACTCATAGCCTTTGGCATTTTCTCCTTCTGTAACGGCAATATCTGTAAACTTATCCTCTTCTATTTCTGCTGAGAATTGTATGTTTTCGTTATCTGTAAGCAAATCCATACTACTATGTGCGGAAGGACTTACTAGTCTTACAATTCCACTATATCGCTTAGGAATTTTGACAGTAAATTTTCCATTTTTATCCGTAGTTACTTTATTGATTAATTTGTCTTCAGATCCATTAAAAATACGAATCATAATGGACTGCTCTGCATAATTTCTAATTTCTCCTGACACTTTAAATTGTGCATTTCCGGTTATAAAAAATAATAGAGAGAGTATTAATATTATATTCTTTTTCATGCTGTAAAAAATTTATTCAAATATAAAAACCCTCTCATAAATGAAAGGGTTTTTAATACATTATATTTTAAAATATTAGTTTAAAAATTTTAAGCTAACTTTTTTCTTTGATTCCATACAAAGTAAGCTACAATTGCTATCGCAATTAGTGGTAATATAAATACATACTGATCTACCGGTGTATTAGGTGTACCTGGTGTAAATGCATCTTCTCCTTGCTCAGGTGGTGGTGGAACTTGCCCAATTACACTAATTAGAGGTAATACTAAAATCAAAAAGGATGATAATAACTTATTTTTCATTATATTCATTTAAGGTTGTTGTAAGACTATTTAACTATTTTTTGAGTATAAACTTCTCCTGTATTAGAAATTACTTTCACTACATATACTCCTGAAGAGATTAGTTTTAATTCAAGGTCACTATTTGTATTAACTTTAGAATATGATAGAATACTTCTACCTGCCAAGTCATACACTTTTACATCTGCAGATGACCAATCTTCACTAAATCTAACTTTATGTAAGTTTGAATCTTTATACACTAAAGTAGATGAAGTTAACATATCTCCTACTCCCATTGTTCCCTCTGGACCTCCATTCCAATATACCGTAAATCTAGTATTGCTGGACTCAACTGTTGGTGCTATAAAGTAAGAGAAATCTGTTGTAATTGGTAATAGTATATCTTCAACTTCATCATAAAAGAAGAATGAATTTCCATCTTCATAGTTTGTAATATTATTTTCACCTGTTAATTTATTGAATATTGATTGATAATATAAATCTGATGTTAAATAATAACCCTCTAAATCTCCTGACTTTCTATTAAAAAATAACGGAATAGGCTTACTTACAAAGTCTGTATTAACTACATTAATACACATTTTTCTATCAGAAGCTATAACTTGTGAACCATCTTCATTTTCTTGAGCTAAATAAAATCCTGTTCTACCAGAAAAGTCTGAATATTCTGACTCTAGTCTATTCTCTACACCATTTTGGATATTATCGCTTACTACAGCATAAACTTGATTAAATGTAGAAGACCCATTTGAATTCATTAAATTTAATCCTAATTGGTGAAAATTACTTGATGTCTTAGGAATAACTATTCCTGCTTCAGGTTCCATATCAAACGTTTTTAACTTATCACTAAAAGCTATTGATCCTGTACCCGTAGCTGTATTTTCTAAAACCATCACAAATGGTTCAAAAGGCTTTATGATAACTGCTTCAGCTGCACCTGCCCAATTAGTTCCATTCCAAGTTGCTATAAAAGAGTTATCAGTTGCATTGGCATCAGAATACCCTTCATCTTCTTCCCATAGAGCTGATTTAGCTTTTGCCAAAGATAAAAGATTCGATATATCGTTCCCATCATCATATCCTGATGATGTTCCTATATAAGATAAGTTTATATTTGATGTATATGGATTTCCAAATTGATAATGGTCTTGTCCATATTCAGTATCAGTAGCTAATCTCTTCACATCATGAATATAAGTATCATAATTTTCATCATGGCTATTTTCTTGATTTTTCCAAGCACTCCAAGCTAGATTAGGATAAATACCTGTACTAAAACTTCCTGACAACACTTCATTTGATGGAGAACCAAAGTATTCTAATTTAGTATTAGCACTCATAAGACTTTTTATTCCAGAACTATTGTATGTTAGATTTAATATAACATAACTTGTTGGAGAAATCGTCGATGTTGAGTTCAAATGATCAAACTCTGGCTTATCTGTATTGTCCCAAACCATCATAGATGAATGATAGCGATTACCTCCTACGTATGTTCCTCCAAAAAGACCATTCATAGCATCATTTGCATCTGTATAGTCAAATGGTACTGCAAACTGCCCCCACTGGAAAATAGTTGGATCTATTGTACTTTTTTCCATCGCTAATTTATTAGCTGCTGCTGTTGGATTAGCATCAGAAATAATTACTTGACCATAACTCGTGCTATTTGTCCAAGTAGATACAAAATTTTTCCCATCAGTGTGTCCTGCATTTACGAACTCTCCAGCAATAAATATGTTACCTTCGTTCTCAACCACTTTTGCATCTGTGGCTCCACTTGTAAGATTAAAATCATCTCCAAAATATACCAAAGTATTAGGCTCTACCTTAACTTTTTGGTTACCCGTCACATATGCCGATTGTGAATATAACAATCCACCAAAGAACACTAGACCTAATTTTAAAAATAAGTAATTATTTTTCATTTAATGTAATTTTTTAGGTTGGTTATTTATAATTTTCTAAATTTTATCTCTAACGCAAATTTCGGTACAAATATATGTATTTTTTATTTCTTGAGAACTAAAATTAATTTAATATTTAATTTATTACTATTTTTTATTATCCTTCTGTCTATTTTCAATTACTTCATGTGTAAGTACAAACTGTTCAGGTAGTTGGTCTATGGTGTACATCAGTTCCGTAAATATCTCTTCCGTTACCGATCTCAGACCTCTGGCTCCCAACCCCAATGCGTTTGCTTTTTCTACAATATAACCCAAAGCATCTTCTTCAACAGTTAATTCAATTCCGTCTAACTCAAATAGTCTTTTGTATTGTTTTATCAGAGCATTTTTGGGCTCTGTTAATATTCGTTTCATCGCTTCACTATCTAGTGGGGTCAAATTTGCTATAACCGGCAATCTACCTATCAGTTCCGGAATTAATCCAAATGATTTTAAATCCATTGCATTAACTTCTTTCAATAATTCTTCTGTATTGCTTTTTTTATCCTCTTCATTTTTAAATCCTATCAAATGTGTATTCAGTCGGTTAGCAATATGTCTTTCAATTCCTGAAAATGCTCCTCCGGCTATAAATAATATATCCTTTGTATCTATTTCTACAAATTTTTGATCTGGGTGCTTTCGTCCTCCTTGTGGTGGAACATTTACTTTTGTTCCTTCTAGTATTTTGAGCATTGCTTGTTGTACCCCCTCTCCAGACACATCTCGGGTAATAGACGGATTATCACTTTTACGTGCGATTTTATCTATTTCATCTATAAATACAATTCCTTTTTCTGCCAATTCGACATTATAATCAGCATCTTGTAAAAGTCGAGTCAGTATTCCTTCTACATCTTCTCCTACATATCCTGCTTCTGTCAATACCGTAGCGTCAACTATCGCAAATGGAACGTTCAACATTCTTGCTATCGTTTTTGCCAATAATGTTTTTCCACTTCCGGTTTCTCCAACTAAGACAACGTTGGACTTATCTATTTCTACTTCATTTTCATTTTGAGTAGGGTTGAGTATTCGCTTATAATGGTTAAAAACTGCTACTGATAATATTTTTTTTGCATGATCCTGACCTATTATGTATTCATCCAAAAACTGTTTAATTTCCTTTGGTGATTTTACAGGTAATTCTCCTAATAATCCATTTTTTTGTTTAAAAACAACCTCTTCTTGAATAATCCCATATGCTTGTTCTATACATTGGTCACAGATATGACCTTCAAGACCTGCTACAAGCAGATTAACTTCATTTTTACTTCGCCCACAGAATGAACACTTATTTTCTGGCAACTTTTTATAATTTTTTATTGAACTTACAAAAGTAGTGAACTTTTCAGTTTTCTACTATTTATTAAATATCTATTGAGTATTTTTTAGTAAACACTTTGGAAGTAGCTTTTTCCACTCTTCATCTGTTAGTAAAAATCCATAGTGTAACAAAATAATAATTTCAAATTTCCATAACCCAAATTGTATCATCATAATGATATGTATAATTGACGAAATGATAATGATGAAAATTCTAGTTTTTTTCCAAATAACAAATGGAACAAATATCAATTGCTGTAAAATTATTAAGTATCCCACCCATTTACTTAAAGTTCCATTGGAAAGAATCGGATAAAAAATACTTGATTTAAAATTGGAGTATTGCGAAAAACTGTAAAAAACTGCATACCCATTTTGCCAATCCCTATCTATTGATTTAAAAAAGGCATTATTCAAATAAATCAAAAATATATGGAGGATTATTGACCAGATAGCCAACGTTGACAAAAAACGTACTTGTCTTCTGGGCTTACTAAATGAAAAATACCTAAAACTATCTACAAAAATAAAATAGAATAAAGTGTATTTCAAAATAATATCACCCCAAGTCAAAATTGGATGGGTAAAAAAGAGAAAAGTCAAATTAAAAACAAACACCCAAAGTGATGAAATATTCTTCCCTATCCCTAGTATAAATAGGATTAACCCTAATCCATAAAATACACAAAAGATAGTATAGTGCTCTACCACAAAGCTTACAAAATCACTTCCATACGGTAAAAAAGTATTAAATTCATGACTAAAAAGAAGATTTACAGCTGGGTAAGTAGTTACTAAATCTATCAACAACAACACCCCTATCAATACTCTAAAAATTGAGGGGTAAATAGTTCGTTGAGCTATCCAAAAACGCTTCATTTATCCAATTTTATATATGCTCTATAAAACTCTCCTTCTCCTGCTTTATAAGTGAAATCTCCTTTATATCTTTCATCAAAATCCAAAACAATTGGGAATCGATTTACAGAAATAGAAATACTATCTGATTTAATATCTTTATTCTCTGATAAATATAATTTAGGAAACACTTTCAGACTCTCTATTATATCAACTAGCTCTTGGTCTGTTTCTATTAGTGTAGTGAAATTATTCTCTTTTGCTAAATAGCGATCATTATATAATGACTTTTGGTATTCAAAATCAAGAATTTTGATTGATCCAAAATATAATTTATCTTTAATATAAGCTACCTTATTGTTAAAAACCGACTTATCATATTCTTTTTTTAAATAATCAGAAAGTGCTACTTCTTTCATTAGCGTTCCTTTCTGATAAAATTTATACTGAACATCGAAATTTGTCTTAGTCATCGGAACAAACATCCGATAACCGGTAGGAATTGTTTCCTTAAAAAAGTCTTTTATCTGTTGGTTAGATATAAAAGAAACCCCATATACCACTACCCAGTAAACTAGAAATAGTATGAAAAGTAATCTTTTAGATTTCATCTTTATTTTGTTTTATTACCTGGTAACAAAACCTCATCTACCATACCGTATTCTTTGGCCTCTGGTGATGTCATCCAGTAATCTCGCTCTCCATCTTTTTGGATTCGCTCAAAAGGCTGTCCGGAATGATCAGAAATAATTTGGTACAATTCTTCTTTTAATTTCAAGATTTCTTTCAAAGTAATTTCCATATCTGTAGCCTGGCCTTGTGCTCCTCCTAATGGTTGATGAATCATTACTCGCGAATGCTTCAAAGCTGAACGCTTTCCGGGTGCTCCGGCACATAACAGAACTGCCCCCATAGATGCTGCCATTCCTGTACAGATAGTTGCCACTTCCGGTTTCACGATTTGCATTGTATCATAAATCCCCAAACCTGCATAAACACCTCCTCCTGGAGAATTTATATAAATCTGAATATCTTTAGACGCATCTACACTTTCTAAAAACAATAGTTGGGCCTGAATAATGTTTGCAATCTCATCATTAATTGGAGTTCCTAGAAAGATGATTCTATCCATCATCAAACGAGAAAAAACATCCATCTGTGCTACATTCAACTTTCGTTCTTCTACTATATAGGGAGTCATACTTTGGATGTAACTATCTACATGAAGACTATTAATCCCTTTGTGTCCGGTTGCGTATTTTTTAAATTCTTCTCCTAATCGCATAAAATTAATTATTTAACGTTTGTAAATAAATTATGATGTTTTTTCTTTAGATTTTTCTGTCATAATCTCCACAAACTCATCAAAAGTCACACCATTTTCTTTTACTGACACATTGTCTTTGAACGTCTGCAACATCTTGTCTGCAAATACTTGGTCTGCTATGCGTTGATACTCTTGTTGGTTGGTCAATGAACTTTGAACGATTTGTTCCAATTCCTCATCAGGAATATTTGCCTGACCGTACATCGCAAATTGGTCTTTTATCATTTGTCTTGTCACGTCCATTACCTCTTGATGTTCAACTTTCAATTCATAGGTTTCTGCAATTTTGGCTTCTATTAATTGATAGCGAAGTCCGTCTTCCATTTTTTCTACTTCTTCCTTTGCTTGTTCTTCTGACTCTATTTTTTCATTTGAAAAATTTAACCAGCGAACTAAGAAGTCTTTTGGTAAATCAAATTTCGTTTTTTTGATTAATTCTTCTACTACTTCATTCGTCAATTGCTTGTCCGTCTCACGAGCATACATTTTCTCAGCTTCTTCTTTAATTTTTTGACGAAACTCCTCCTCACTTTTTACAGCACTTTCTCCATATACTTTGTCAAACAACTCTTGATTTATTTCTGATGACTCTTGGATACTGATTTCCTTTATAGTGAACTCCAATTGCCCTTTGTAGTCTTTTAACTCCTCTGCTGTCTTTCCTAACAATTGTTCTAAGTTCTGTATATCTTTATAAAGATCTGTCGCTTTTATCACAACCGTATCTTCTACCTTTTTACCCAAAAACTTCTTAGGTTTTTCCAATTCATCTACAAATAAAAATGCTTCTTTTTCTACTCCGCCTTCAACTGCATTTTTATCTTTATCCAGCTCTTTAAGTTCAGCCTTTATATTTGCTCCTTCCTCAACCTTATCTACAGATTTGATTGCTCCAAATCGTTTGGCAAAATTGTCAACATACTTTTGTATTTCCTCATCTGTTACGTTGACTTTGTATCCGGTTGCTTTCACTTTTGATAGGTCAACTTTAAATTCGGGAGCTAACCCTAATTCAAATTCAAAATTTAGCTGATCTGCATCCCAATCCAATGATTCATCTGCTTTTGGAAGTGGATTTCCTAGTATTGATAATTTTTCTTTTTGTAGAAAATCATTAACCCCTGTTTGTAACAACTGGTTTACTTCATCAAATATGATGCTTTTTTCATATTGTTTTTTCACAAAACTCATAGGAACTTGCCCCTTTCGAAAGCCCTTTATATTAGCCGTTTTACGATATTGATTTAATGTTTTTTCTACTTTGTCTTTATAGTCTTCTTTATCAATTGCTACCGTAAGTACAGCATTTAATTTGTCAATATTGTTTTGGGTAATATTCATATAAAAAATTTTGGTGTGCAAAGGTACGAATTTTTCATATACATACTCCACATAAATCCTTGCTAAAAATTTAAATGATTTTCTACTTTAGAATTTAAGACTATTCTAATTACTCTATCTTTGCATGAACTAAAATTTTATAAAAGATGAGCTTAGAAGCAAAAATAATGGATCAGATGAAAGAAGCAATGAAATCTAAAAATACAATTGCTTTGGAAGCGTTACGAGCTATAAAATCTGAGGTACTCCTTTTAAAAACTTCCGGAACAAATGAAAATGTTACAGAGTCTCAAGAAATTGCTTTACTTCAAAAATTAATTAAACAACGAAAAGAAGCTTCCGAGCAATTTACTGCTAATAGCCGAACTGAATTAGCCGAAAAAGAACTGGCACAGGCTGAAGTCATTCAAAAATTTCTACCTCAACAACTTTCCAATGATGAATTAGAGTCCAAACTAAAGGAAATTATCTCTCAAGTTGGAGCTACTTCTGCAAAAGATATGGGAAAGGTTATGGGACTTGCTTCTGCTCAATTAGCTGGAAAAGCTGAAGGTAAAGCTATTGCTGACACAGTAAAAAAACTACTTAGCTCATAAAGTCATAAAACCCTTTTTATCACACAGTTAAAAGCACACTAAACTTTTAATTGTTAAAAAAGTTAACAAATTTTTGATTTTTAACAGAAGTTTAACCACAGTAGAAAACCCCAATCATCAGTGGGTTTTTTGCATTTTATGTCTCTTATTTAGATTCAATAAATTGTCACAGTTTCTTCGGCATTCATTCTAGCATACCTTTGCACCGCAAATCTGAAAAAAATTTAAAAACATGAAATCAGTATTTACATTTATTTTAGTTATCGGTTTTATTGCATTCGGTGGAGCTTCACTTTACTCAGGTGCATTTATGTCAGGTAGTGGAAAAGCATCTTGGTATGGTGGGAAATTTCACGGTAAAAAAACTGCAAGTGGCGAAGTTTACAACATGCACGATATGACTGCTGCTCACAAAACACTTCCATTTGGTACAAAAGTAAAAATAACTAACCAACGCAATGGCAAATCTGTTGTGGTTGAAGTAAATGATAGAGGTCCTTTCGTAAAATCTCGTCAGTTTGACTTGAGTCGTGCTGCATTCTCAGAAATCAGTAATATTGACAAAGGAATTATATCTATTGACTATAAAGTCATAAAGTAGAAAGATTTATATAAATCAAGATTATTATAGCTCTCATTTTTTGAGAGCTTTTTTTATTTCAATAATTATTCTAACGCTTTGTAAAGTCAAAAAAAGAGAAATTTATATTTCCATATTTTCTAGTTTGAAGTAATTGTGGATGTTCTTCAAAATTAATATGCGAAGAATGCTCCATGATTAGCTCCCCTTTGTCATCCAACCATTTATTTTCACAAATTAATTCTATAATTCTTTCATAATCCTCTTGCTCAAACGCAAATGGTGGGTCAGCAAATATTACCTCAAACGTTCCTTGTGTATTTCGCTCCAAGTACTGAAAAACATCAGACCGGATTACGGTAACAACGTCAGATAAATTTAGATGCTCTACCGTTTCATTTAAAAATTTCACACATCCCGGAGCTTGATCTACCGAAAGGATTCGTTTGCTTCCGCGCGAAGCAAACTCCAAAGAAATACTTCCTATCCCCGAAAACAAATCCAAAATCCGAACTTCGTCAAAGTAATAATGATTGTTTAAAACATTGAAAAGTGCCTCCTTAGCAAAATCAGTTGTAGGACGAACCGGAAGGTTGTTAGGTGCTGTTATTTTTTTTCCTCTGAAATTTCCTGAGATAATCCGCATTGCGTTAAATTATATAGTGTAAAATTCTCTAAAGATTCTTCATCTTTTTGTGCTGTATTTATGTTCCGAACGTATTTTTTGAGAATCTGAAATACTTTTGTTTTGGGTAAAAGTTGACCATAAGTCTTCATTTCCACTTGATTAGAGTCCAATTTCAATTGTTCCAAAACAAATAATGTATAGAACAAAACATCTTCTCCGGTCAGTGTTTCAAAAATATTATAAAATTGTAATGACAAATTATTTGTAACTGCTATTTCTAGATTTTTCTGATTGAGATTTAAATGGATAACCGGATTTTCTGATTTTTCTAAAGTGTCTAAAAAAACTTTCCCTGAATGATAAAATTCTACATTTTCACCATATATTTTTTTCAATTGATCAACCAAATGCTGTGAAGTGCCAAAAACAAATGTATTTTCAAAAGAAGTTTTGTTTTCTAACAAAATATTTTCTTCAAATTCCGCTTCACTAAAGTTTAACAAAGATTCTAAACTTCCATTCATAAAAACATTGGGTACTAAATTATAAAATGAAGAAATCATCCCTACGTAAACTTTTTGAAAGTTTCTTATCAACTTCAAATTTGTTTCCAATTCTTTTTGTACCTCCTCTTCCCAACGGTTACGGTGCGTAACTTTGAAGTGCGAAACCTTTGGGTTTTTCTCAACATCATTTGAAACACTAAATGAAAATCCCTCTTTGTAAAAAAGAATATTCAAATTATTTGAAATCGAATTATGCGGTAAACTTGTCATTGGCACAAAGATAATTTATTCTTTATAAACACTGTAAATTTGTACATTTGAAAAAATTCAAAATCAAAATTTGAAAACAATCGCCGTAATACCTGCACGATATGCTGCATCTCGGTTTCCCGGAAAACTGATGCAATCCCTTGGTGATAAATCAGTTATTCTCACCACTTATGAAAATACTGTAAAAACGAATTTGTTTGATGATGTTTTTGTTGCTACAGATTCTGAAATCATCCAAAATGAAATCACCCAAAATGGTGGTAAAGCCATTATGAGTACCAAAGAACATGAGACGGGAAGTGACCGAATTGCTGAAGCTGTTGAATATCTAGATTGTGATATTGTCGTTAACATTCAAGGAGATGAACCTTTTGTTAACAAAGAGGCTCTGGGGAAGCTAATCAATGCTTATAAAAATGATGATAAAAAAGAAATTTCTTTGGCTACACTTGCTCAAGAAATAGCTGAGAAGGAAGACATTAACAATCCTAATTGTGTAAAGGTGATTTGGGATATAAATAACTTTGCTCTTTATTTTTCAAGAAATCCGATTCCTTACCCGAGAGATACAAACTTTACAGCTAAATATTTCCAACATATCGGTATTTATGCATTTCGAAAAGATGCTTTGTTGAAATTCTCTAAATTATCTATGCTACAAAATGAAAAAGCTGAAAAACTGGAACAGTTGCGGTACTTAGAATATGGTATGAAAATTAAAGTTTTGGAAACTGAATTTATGGGAATTGGAATTGACACTCCGGAAGACCTAGAAAAAGCCAATGCCTACCTGAAAAAGGTATAATTTTTCTCTTTAAAGAAAAACCAAAAAGCCAATAAATATCATTTCTACAATTTATTTAATGCTGTACATTTGATATGTGATTAAATCTTGGATTTATAAAACTACAACGCTTCTTTTGGCTACTATATTGATGACACACAACATCAATACTATTATCATTATATCCAATTTTATTATTAATCAGAGTTATATTGCAAAAACGCTCTGTATTCAGAAAGATAATCAACAGGGGTGTAATGGAAAATGTCAATTGAGTAAACAATTGACTAAAAATGAAAAAGATAATACGGATGAAATTCCTCTTCAAGAAAACAGAAGAGTTATCCTAGATGTTTATTTTATTTCGGACATCAATACAATTAATCCACAGGTAGAAATAACTACAACAGGAAAAAATACTATTTTCTATAAACCACCTATGCTCTATGAAACTACGCTTCCTATAGACACTCCTCCACCTAACTTTTCGTAATTCAAACTATTCAAAGACCTTCCTTATTTGGAAAGGTTAAATTATTTAAAATTATCATTAAATCAATACCCTATCGTTGGGAGAATTACTCCTATTTGATAGGAATATAAAAATTAAAATTACGATGAAACTAAAATATTTAATACCCTTATTTATTATTGCATTATTTACCATAACTTGTTCTGATAATGACGATGACAATACTCCTCAAATCATTGATGAAACCGAAGGGTTAACCAAGGTTCAAGAACTCACAAATGACACGCATACATTAGAGCTTTATACTGTTTCCGGTAACTTTCACACCGGATATAATTCCATCAGTATTCGAATTAAAAACAATTCAAATAATACATATGTAGAAAATGCTGACTTCAACTGGATACCTATAATGGAAATGCCAACTATGAGTCATTCTTGCCCATTTTCAGATCCTGTAAAAACACAAGGAAAGAGCACTCTTTATGATGGTTACATCATTTACCAAATGACCAATTCTGACGGTTCCGGATGGTCTCTAACTCTCAATTATATTATAAATGGCACATCTTATACTGTGACTGATACTATAACCGTATTACAAAGTGAGCAAAAAAACACCAGTGTTTTCACAGGAACAGATGACATTCGTTATATAGTCGCCTTTGTAGAACCAACTGAGCCTATAATCGGAATTAACGATTTAATGGTAGGGGTTTACAAAATGGAAACCATGATGTCTTTTCCTTTGGTTGAGAATTATACCTTGACTTTAGACCCAAGAATGCCCGATATGGGGAATCACAGTTCACCCAATAATACCGATTTGAATTACAACGCTTCTGATACGTTTTATCATGGAAATTTATCATTGACCATGACCGGTTATTGGAAATTAAATCTAAAGTTGTTGAACTCTGAAGGTGATATTTTAAAAGGTGAAGACGTTACAGAGGAGAATGAATCCAGCAGTTTATACTTGGATTTGGAATTCTAATCTAAACCTTTCTCCATAATTTCCATAGGTGCTTTTTATTAAGTTCCTATGGATTCTATTTAAAATCAAAATTATGCAAAATCGAATTCTTTTATTTTTAAGTATTCTAGTATGTACTTTTTCTTTTGGACAAGAAAGTAAGTCCAACATGGAAAGTGATACTATAAAATTAGGTGAAGGTATCATTATTAGTGAACGGAGACTGAGTAATTATCATCAGCAAAAAACACTTTCAAGTATTGACGATTATTTAGAAAAGTCAAACCGAGCAACTATGATAAAACGGGGAAACTATGCTTGGGAACCAACACTCAATAACATGACAAGCGAACGCCTAACGGTAACCATAGACGGAATGCAAATTTTTGGAGCTTGTACAGACAAAATGGATCCCATAACTTCTTATGTTGACGTTTCTAACCTAAAAAATATACATATTACATCAGGTCAAGAAGGTACTGAAAATGGACATGCTATCGGTGGGGCAATTGACCTACAACTACCCAATAGTAAATTTAATGATTCAGGGTTAAAGTCCAGTATTGATATGGGATATGAATCAAATGGTAACTACTACACTTCCGGACTGGATTTAGCGTTTTCGAGCAATAAACTCTATTTAAGTGTGGATGGAATTTATAGAAAATCCGGTAATTACAAAGCTGGAAACAACAAAGAAATTCTTTATTCTCAATTTGAGAAATACAACTTTTCCTTTCAAGGTGGTTATAAGTTAGCCGACCATCATTCAATTGATGCAAATATAATTTATGATCGAGCAACTGATGTAGGTTATCCTGCGCTACCAATGGACGTTTCTCTTGCTGAAGCATTTATTGGCTCTCTATCATATTTTTATAAAAATAGTTCATCGTTTATAAAATCATGGGAAACAAAATTCTATTACAATACCATCACTCACACCATGGATGATTCGCAACGTCCTGATGTTCCAATAAGAATGGATATGCCAGGTTGGAGCGATACATACGGATTTTATAGTAAACTAACCTTTAAACAAAACAAACATAATGTACTTCTAAATTTAAATGGTTTTTACAATCAATCATTAGCAGAAATGACTATGTACCCAAATGATATAAATCAACCCAGTATGTTTATGTACACTTGGCCTGATGTGAGAACACTTTATTCTGGTCTATATGCAAAAGACACTTATAAAATAAATCCTAATGAATCGCTATCCATTGCCACCCGATTAGGGTTTCATAAGAATTCTATCGCAAATGATGAAGGTTTTGAAAGTTTAAAAATCTTCTATCCCAATCTAACTGATTCAAATAATCGACTTCTAATCGGTGCTACCTCTAATTACCTTTTAAAAAAGAATAGTTTAGATTTTTCGGTTGGACTAGGGTATGGCGAACGAGCTCCTTCTGTCAGTGAAGGATATGGATTTTATTTATTTAATAGTTTTGACCGATTTGATTATATCGGAAATCCTAATTTAAGTAATGAAAAATCAATCGAAACAAATCTAGAATTCAATTATAAATTTAAACATTTAAAGCTAGGTGTAGAGGCCTCCTATTTTCATATCATGGATTATATAATTGGTGAAATAAACCCTACACTAAATACGATGACCATTGATGCTGACGGAGTAAAAATCTACACAGCACTTGACCATGCTTCTATTTTCAACATATACTTTAGCTCTCAGTTGCATTTTGCTAAACATTTCTTGCTTAGCGGTTCCATTGGCTATAATTATGGAAATGGTAGTAACAGTAAACAATTACCCCTTATAAAGCCAATTTCCTACTTTGCTGAACTTTCCTATACCTTACCAAAATTTAATGTTGCAATACAATTGGAAGGAAATGGAAATCAGAGTCGTTACAGTCAATTTTATGGAGAAGATGAAACACCGGCTTACGGAGTTTTAAACCTGAATTTAGGTAATTTGATAACTATAAACAACGATAAACTCGTCTTTAAATATGGAATTGAAAACATTCTAGATACCAATTATTCAACTTATGCAAGTTGGAATAACATTCCGCTACAAGGACGCAATTTCTTTTTAAATATTTCTTATATTTTTAATTAAGTCTAACTTATCTTTATACACAACAAAATCACAAATTATAGATTATAAATATAAAATCTCAAAGGTTTAAAAGACCTTTGAGGTTTTGAGAATCAACTTAATAAGACAATAAAGATAATTTTATTACAGACTTAACTTACTTTAGTTAATTTACAATTGATGAATCAATACATCAAATTTGAATACCTTTATGGACTGAATGTCTATAGGTTTTTGAAAAGAAAGAATTTTATTCTTTCTACTGTATGGAAATAAGCACTTTTGAAGTGTGAAAAACAAACAATGATATAACCCGAAAACAATAACAACGACAATATCACTCTTGAATAAAAAATTTGTAGAAACTGAAAGTCTTGCACTAAAAGTACACAGTTTCAACTAATGACTGAGACCAATGAAAAAAAATATTGTGACATTCTTTTTACTAACTACTTTTAGTTA
>JBKEAG010000011.1:0-6616 GCA_047972025.1 Moheibacter sp. | reverse complement strand
TAACTTGAGATTCTGTTGCCCATGCAAAAATACCATTAAACCATTTAGAAATAGCAATCACTTCAACACCGGTTGCTACAACTTTATTTATATAACTTGTTTCAACCGGGAAATCTTGTATGTTTAACTCAATGTTGTATTTGGCTCTTCTGACTAGTGCTTTTTGTGAAAGCATCATAGTGGGTTCACTGATATAAGTATCTGCCATAGGTTTATAGTTGAACTTAATTAATTCCAAGTCTTGGGAAAATGATATTTTGAAAAAGGTTAGGAATAAAAATTTGATTGTCTTTTTCATGTGTTTATTTTTATTGATTTTCAATAGTCACATGTAACCTTTGATAATTAAAAATAATTATTATGCTGTGTGTTTAGGAATTATTTTAATTATGTAGGTTTCATTTATTTAAAATTTAAGGTATGCAAGTTAACTATAATTCATTGATTTTCTGATAAAAATAAAATCGGATACTTTCGCATCCGATTTTAAAGTTATTTTTTTGTATAAATTTAAACAACTCCTTGTGCCAACATAGCATCTGCCACTTTCACAAAACCTGCAATATTTGCTCCTTTTACGTAGTCTATATAACCATCTTCTTGCTTACCGTATTTAGCACATGCTTCGTGAATGTCTCCCATGATTTTGGTCAAAATTCGGTCAACTTCATCAACAGTCCACTCGATTCGCAATGAATTTTGTGACATTTCTAGTCCCGAAGTGGCTACACCTCCTGCATTAGATGCTTTTCCTGGTGAGAATAAAATCCTATTCTTTTGAAACCATTCTAACGCATCAGGAGTTGTTGGCATATTAGCACCCTCTACTACACATTTTACTCCGTTGCTAACTAAGTTTTTGGCATCTTCTAGTTTCAATTCGTTTTGAGTAGCACAAGGCATGGCAATATCAACTTTTTGCATCCACGGACTTTTCCCTTCAAAAAATGGGACTCCATATTTTTCTGCATAAGGTTTTACTACATCGTTATTGGTTGCTCTCAATTCCAACATATAATCAATCTTTTCTCCTGAAATACCATCTTCATCATAAATATGACCATCCGGCCCTGAAAGAGTTACAACTTTTGCTCCTAGCTCATCTGCTTTCGTCACAGCTCCCCAAGCTACATTTCCAAATCCTGAGACAGCAATTCTTTTTCCTTTGATGTCTTCACCCTGCGTTGCCAACATCGCTTTTAAGAAATATACTGCTCCAAATCCGGTTGCTTGTGGGCGTAGTAACGAACCTCCCCAAGACATTCCCTTTCCGGTAATGACTCCGGTAAATTCATTTGTCAGTTTTTTATACATCCCAAACATATACCCAATCTCACGAGAACCTACACCTATATCGCCGGCAGGAACATCTGTATTGGGGCCAATATGACGGTAAAGTTCTGACATAAATGCGTGACAAAATCGCATTACTTCTCCTTCTGACTTACCGCGTGGATTAAAATCTGAACCTCCTTTGGCTCCACCCATTGGAAGGGTTGTCAAAGCATTTTTGAAAGTTTGTTCAAACCCTAAAAATTTCAATATACTTAAATTTACACTTGGGTGAAAACGAAGTCCTCCTTTATAGGGACCTATCGCTGAGTTCATTTGTACTCTATATCCTCTATTTACTTGAATCTGTCCTTTATCATCTACCCAAGGAACTCGGAAAGTAATAGTTCTTTCGGGCTCTGTCATACGTAAAAGTAGGTTTTGCCCAAAATAGATTTCTTTGTCATAAATATACGGAATGATTGTTTCCGCTACTTCTTGTACAGCTTGTATAAATTCAGGCTCATTTGGATTTCTTCTTTCCACGTCAGCCATAAAATCGTGAATGATTTTCTCCATCATAACTTTTGAATGTTTGTTGTTGTAGCAAATTTATACTTTAAAATGGATTTTTGTTCATTTCTTTTGAATACTTTTTAGTTGATTTCATAAAAATTCCCCATTAATGGTTTTACAACTCCTTTTAATTCCATATTTAGTAATAATCCATTTAATTTATAAACCGGTAAATTTATTTGTAATGCTAATGTATCTATTTGTTGTTTTCCGTGTTTTTTGAGATAATCAAACACTTGCTGTTCGTCTGATTCCAATGCAATAAAAAGTTGGGTTTGCTGTGTTTTGGGTCGAAGTTGTAGGTTAAAATAATTTAATAAATCATTTGCACTTTGTAAGATTTGAGCTTGATTTCGGTAAATTAAATTATTACACCCTCTGCTGTATTTGTCATTCACTCTTCCTGGAACGGCAAAGACTTCTCTGTTATAATTATTTGCATATTGTGCTGTTGCTAATGCCCCTCCTTTTGTGTCTGACTCTACAACGATGAGGGCATCGCACAAACCTGCTATAATTCGGTTTCGAAGTACAAAGTTAATTGGTTCTGCATTATGGAAAGATGAATATTCGGACAATAATGCTCCATTTACCATGATTTTTTGAGCTTCTTTTTTGTGTGCTACTGGTGAAACTTTATGCAGCCCATGTGCTAAAACTGCAATATTGGGAATGTTTTGTTGGATGGACTCACGATGTGCTTCAATATCACAGCCATACGCCAAACCACTTATCATACATATATTTTGAGTAGATAGACCTTCCATCAATTTTTTAATTATTTCCTTGCCATACCGAGTCATTTTGCGAGTTCCTACGATTCCAATATGGAGTTTGTTTTGAAATTGATAGTTTCCTTTTTTAAATAAAACAAGAGGAGCGTCTGTGCAGTGCAAAAGTTTTTGGGGATAGTTTTGACTTTGAAAGTCGAGTATTTCAATTGAATTTTTCTGACAATTTTGAATTTCCCTTTCTGCCAATTCTAAATTTTTATGAGATAAAAAATGTGGAATCAAATCTTTCTTTTTTCTAAATATTTTCTTCAATTCCGACTCTGTCATATTCCAAATTTCTATTGGTTCTACTATTTTCAGTATTTTACGCTGATTTATAGGTCCCAAACCAGGGACATAGGTCAGGGCAAGTAAGTACTTTAGATTGAGGTTCATGCTTCTAATTTAGTGAAATTTTTTATTAACAATTTATTTACGAACTGTATTTCTTGCACAAAGAATTTGTACTTTTGAAGTATGAATTTGGAAAAGCATATCTCAAAATTATTACATCAGCATGATTGTGTGGTAGTTCCTGAATTTGGAGCGTTTCTAACACAAAAATTAAATTCAACTTATCAGGCTGATATTTCTACTTTTTCACCTCCTAAAAAACAGGTGATTTTCAATCCTTCTTTAACTAAAAATGATGGATTACTGATAAATGAAGTTGCTCAAAGTTCTCATTTAACTTTTGAAAAAGCAACCGAAGAGGTTGAAACCGTAGTACAATTTTGGAAGAATCATTTAGAGAAAAATAGAGAATTAAGGCTTTCAGATTTGGGTTCATTTCATAAAACAGAGAACAATTCGCTTTCTTTTTCCTCTATTGAACATAACTTTTTACTCGAATCTTTTGGATTAGACAGTGTACGTCCAGCGTATATTTTACCCATGGAATCACAACAAAGTTCTTCTACTGTTTGGTGGAAAGTAGCCGCTGTTATTCCTATTTTATTAGGCGGGTATTTGTATTTTGGAAAGCCAAAACCTGTTTCTGACTATGTAAATCAGCAATGGAGTGGTTTTGTTTCTCCGAAAATGGAAGCCAATTTAGCAAGTATATCTCCCATTAAATTAGTTGAAAATAAAGCTACTCAAATTAAATTGGAAGAGTCTGCTATTTATAATTTCCAAGTGATTTCCGGTGCGTTTAGAATAGAGCAAGAAGCAATAGACCAAGTGAAAAAACTGCATGATGACGGGTTTGACCGTGCAAAACTTACGCAGAAAAAAGGAAAATATTATTACGTTGCTTTTGACACTTTTTCTTCTGAAGAGGAGGCATTGACCTTTCGTAGAAATATAGAGGAAGAATTTCCTGAAGCGTGGATACTTTCTTTAAATAACTAAAAACGATTTGTAATTATATAATTAATTAAAGACCTTTGTTTGACCATATAATAGGTCTCTTTTATGAATACAAAAATCAAAGCTCCATCTGACTCAGCGGCTGAACTTACTAATTTGGTATTACCTGGTGAAACCAATATGCTCAACAATATGTTTGGAGGTGAACTTTTGGCTAGGATGGATAGAATTTCTTCTATCACGGCGCGTCGTCATGCGGAAAGTTTTCAGGTGGTGACAGCAAGTGTTAACCATGTTTCGTTTAATACTTCAATTCCACTTGGAAGTATCGTGAAACTTCAGGCGAAAGTGACACGTGCATTTACCAGTTCTATGGAAATTTACGTAGATGTATGGATTGATGACCCTGTAAAACAAGAATTAATCAAAACCAACAATGGGATTTATACGTTTGTTGCTGTTGATGAAAACAACAAACCCGTTCCTGTTCCACAAATAAAACCTGAAACTGAGGAAGAAATAGAGCGATTTGATGCTGCTTTGCGTAGAAAACAATTGAGTCTAATTCTTGCCGGAAAAATGGACCCTAAAGATGCCAATGAGTTGAAGGCTTTGTTTATTTAAAACCGTCCACCATTGTAAACATTGAGGTTAAGATGAGGGTCAACTCTCGGGCCATGTGGTCCAAAATGAACATCTACTCCCATACCTGCTGATACTCTTGCGTTAGAGCAACTATAAATTGAAGAACTAATTAGTACTAGAATGCAGGTTAGTAAGGTATATTTTATAAATTTCATATCATATTATTTAGAAGATTGAACACAAAAGATGGCTCCATTTGGATCTTGAATTATTGCCAATTGACCATTTCGCAGATTTAGATCAGGTGCTGCCAGTACTTTTCCATTTGATTTTTCTACTTGCAATGCCAAAGATTTTACATCAGAAAAATGAATATAAGGAATCCACTGTGTTCCTTGATTAGTAATAGGGTTTTGAATCATTCCCGCTAATTTCTTTCCATCTTGTTCAAAGAACCAATAAGGTTTTTCATCAAATGAAACTTGAGATGTTTGTACTTCAAAAGCGTTTTCATAAAAAGATTTAGCCCTCTCTACATCTGAAGCCCAAAGCTCTGCTCCCATCCAACTTCCATCTGCTTTAGTCTGGCTCCCCACATAGGGATTACCCGTAACTAACGAAAATTCCTCTCCTTGTTCTCCTTCAAAAATAATTTGTTTTCCCCGCTCTGGAATTTCTATTGTCCCTATCGCTTTTTTTGCTCCTTTTTTGACTAAATTTTTAGGCTTTTTTTCAAAATCTGCATCATCTAATTGCACCGATAAAATCCAAACTGAAACTTCTGATTTAGGAACTTCCAATATACTCCCAATCGTTTTTCCTTCATGATGGATTAAACTGTTCTTCAAACCATTGTTGTTGCTTTCGGTAAAAGTCCAACCAAAAAGTGACTGGTAAAATGTCTTTGACTCTTCTAAATTTGGTGTTACCAAGTCGAGCCAGATTCCACTCTGAGTTACCGAATTTTGTTTTGCAACAAGAGTTCCTTTTTTATGGGTAGATTGAAAGCCAAAAAGTATCAGCCCAATCAAAAGCACAAAAGGAAATATTATTCTTTTTCTATAAACTTTATTTTTCATTCTTGAAATGAATTTGTGAAGTATAAAGGTACTAATTATTAATGGAAAACTCTCTAAGAAGGAATTTTTTAACTAAGATATTTATTAAATGAGTGTGCAATTATTTGGATGGATAGTTTTAGAATACATCTAAGTATGTACCTTGACATTTTATTCGTTAGCATTATTTAGCTTTTGTACTTACCTAAAGTTGTTCAATATGTAAAAATTTAATAACAATTATCTAATGTTTGGTAAATCCCTAAATAAAAAAATACTTTTACTATAAAAAGTAAAGAAAGTGTATCAATTGTAAATTAATATATTTGTTTTTGTATGAATACAATGGGTAAAATATATAGGCTTACAACATTTGGTGAAAGCCATGGCAAAGTGATTGGTGGAATAATTGATGGCTGTCCGGCAGGAATTGAATTAGATTTTGATCAGATTCAGATGGAGTTAGACAGGCGAAAACCGGGACAGTCAAAAATAGTAACTCAACGGAAAGAAAGTGACACAGTTCAGTTTTTGTCAGGAATTTATCAAGGAAAAACAGCCGGAACTCCCATTGGGTTTATAATTCCTAATGAAAACCAACGTTCAGTAGATTATTCCCATATAGAGAATTTATTTAGACCGTCTCATGCAGACTATACGTACCATAAGAAATATGGAATCCGAGATCCAAAAGGAGGAGGTAGAACTTCAGCACGGGAAACGGCAAATTGGGTAGTTGCTGGTGCCGTTGCCAAACAAGTAATTCCAAATATAAAAATCAATGCGTATGTATCATCTGTAGGAGATTTATTTCTTGAAAAACCGTATCAGGATTTGGATTTTTCTAGGGTAGAATCTAATATAGTTCGTTGTCCTGATGAGGAAATTGCACGACAAATGATTGAAAAAATTGAGCAAACTAGGAAAGAAGGTGATACCATTGGAGGAACTATAACCTGTGTAATTCAAAATGTCCCAATTGGACTAGGAGAACCGATTTTTGATAAACTTCATGCTCGCTTAGGACAAGCCATGTTGAGC
>JBKEAG010000194.1:0-7380 GCA_047972025.1 Moheibacter sp. | reverse complement strand
GGAGAAACAGCTCCTATGGTACAGATTTTCTTTGAAAAGTTAAAACAAGAAGGTTTTAGAAATACACTCAAAGAAGAGTTTATAAAGTACAATAATGCTTGTATTGACGCATTTGTAAAAGGTGATTTAAACCCACTTTTTTATAATTTAAAAAAGCTGTCAACTTGGGCATTTTTACATTTCAAACCCATGATTCCTCAGCGGTTATTAGACGCTTGGCAATACGGGATTCAAACCAATTCCTATTACCTGAAACTTTGTGGTTCCGGTGGTGGTGGTTATATTCTAGGTTTCACAAAAGATTATGACAAAGCAAGGACTCATTTAAAAGGTTTTGATACCGAAGTCATTTATACTTTCTAAACTTATGCAACATTTTACGTTTGAAGAAGATGCACATGGTGGAGCTTTCTACTTGTATGATGATGAAATAAAAATAGGTGAAGTAACGTTTAAAAAGAAATCTGAAAAAGAAATCAACATCAATCATACGTATGTAAAACCTGAGTTTGAAGGGAAAGGATATGGGAAAAAATTGGTAGATAAAGTAATTGAACACGCAAAAGAAAACAACCTACACTACTCAGCCACTTGTTGGTTTGCAGAGAAATTAATTCAAGCATATAGCAAAAAATGAGCAAGTTAAACTTGCAAAAGAAATTTGTCAAAACCTTAGCACTTTTTACCGTAATTCGCGGTTACAATATAGCTATGCTCATTTTGGCACAATATATGGCAAGTCTTTTTATCTTCAGTAATGGTCGTAACCACCTCCAAATTTTGCTAGACAAACATCTAAACTTCATCATCATAGCATCAGCATTAAGTGCCGCTGCCGGCTATGTCATCAATAATTTTTATGATTTAGAAAAAGACACCATTCAACGTCCGTTGCAAAACTACATAGAACGGTTCATTTCTCAGAAATTTAAACTAAACACTTACTTAGCACTCAACGCATTAGCACTCCTGGCTGCTTACCTCGTATCATGGAGAGTTATGATTTTCTTTATCATCTATCAATTTTTAGTTTGGTTCTACTCACACAAAGTCAACCGGCTAGTATTGGTCAATAATGTCTACTCGGTCATACTGATGATTTTTCCTTTTTTCGCCCTATTTCTATACTATGAAAATTACTCAACCATTATCTTTTTCCATGCCGGATTCCTATTTTTACTACTGCTTATAACAGATATCCTAAAAGACCTTACCTCTTCCACTGCAGATACCATTTACAACTACCACACACTACCCGTTGTTTATGGTGAAAAACGCACCAAACAAGTATTGACCCTACTCATGCTACTCACCATAGGACTATCACTTTTCATGTGGAAAAGCAGTGCCACAGGCTATATGAAATACTTCTTTTTACTCAGTTCCTTACTCAACTTACTTTTACCCATACCGCTTTGGGGTTCATACAACAAAACTACCTACAAGATTTTACATCTAATTTTTAAACTATTAATAGGATTCGGCATCTTTAATATGGTGTTCATTGATTTAAATCCCTTAGATTTGCAAAAAATTGTGTAGGGCGTGTCCCTGCGGGTCGGGCTATTCGCTACAAATCCTCGCCACAAAGTGGCTACGGGTTTTCCGCTACTATCCCTCACGCAAACAAAGTTATCCGTAAAAAATTTAGAAAAATAAAAAACATGAAAAAAAGACAGGAAAGGCGTGACGCTTCCCCAAAAAAGCCGTCAGGAAATGGAAAAAAATCACCATTCAAAAATCAAGGAAAACCCTACAAACCTCGCTTGAAAAAAGCGCCCGTTGATGACGGTACCATCCGACTCAACAAGTACATCGCTAATGCAGGAATCTGTTCCCGACGCGAAGCAGATGAACTCATCCGTACCGGATTAGCAGAAGTAAACGGAAAAACAATTACCGAAATGGGCTACAAAGTTCAACCCGATGATATCGTAAAATTTGATGGCAAAACCATCTCAGCCGAAAAGAATGTATATATTTTGCTCAACAAACCCAAAGGTTTCATCACTACTACCAAAGATGAAAAAGATAGAAAAACCGTTATGGATTTGATTTCCAATGCTACTACAGCTCGTATTTTTCCTGTTGGACGACTAGATAGAGCCACTACCGGACTTTTACTATTTACAAACGATGGTTATCTCACCAAAAAATTAACACACCCTAGCCATTCGGTAAGAAAAATATACCACGTAGTACTCAATAAAAAACTGACTCAAGCCGATTTAGAAGAAATCAAAAAAGGTATTCGCCTAATCCCAGAAGGAATTGCCCAAGTTGATAATGTTTCATATATTAGTGGAAAACCAAAAAACGAAATAGGAATAGAACTTCATATGGGTTGGAATCGGGTCGTTCGGCGTATTTTTGAAAAACTAGGCTATGAGGTAGAACGATTGGATAGAGTTTCTTTTGGTGGACTAACCAAAAAGAATCTCAAACGAGGTGATTGGCGTAAACTGACTGATAAGGAAGTTTCTTTTTTGAAAATGTTGTGACGAAATATTTGGTAGAATAGTAAAATATTTTGTATCTTAACTCAATTGACTATATATCAATATGAAGATATTCTTCGCTTTCATGTTAATTCTAAATCCCCTACTGCTAAATGCACAATATACGTTTGTGCCTGATGATGGCTTTGAGCAACTGTTAATTGATTATGGTCACGATGATGTATTAGATGATTATGTGCTGACCAGTAATATCAATATTCTTACACACTTAGATATTTCTGGTGAATCCATCTCTGATTTAACCGGAATTGAAGATTTTACAGCTTTAGCTGTCTTAGATTGTACATTTACCTCTATCACAACTTTAAATTTAAGTAATAATTTAGCTCTTACTAAATTGGTTTGCTACAGTAATCAACTAACAAATTTAGACATTACCAAAAACATTGCTTTAACTGAATTGTATCTTGGAGGAAACCTACTTACAGATATAGATTTGTCTCAAAATACTGCTTTAACCATGTTGAGGTGTTCAAATAACCATTTGACAAATTTAGATTTAAGTCAAAATTTGAATCTAAAAGTTTTATGGTGTGAAGGTAATCAATTAACAAATTTGAATATCCAAAATAATAGTGCTTTAGAACAGATAACTTGTTATAGTAATCAATTAACAAGTTTAGACATCAGCCAAAACCCAGCTATCGAGTTTTTACAGTGCAATAACAATCAATTAAATTCACTAAATCTAAAGAATGGTAATTATACTATTCTCACATATCTTTATACCAAAAATAATCCGGAATTAACCTGCATTCAAGTTGACAGTACTGAATGGTTTAACAATCGTTGGTCTAGTCATATTGATACTTGGACTAGTTTTAGCCAAGAGTGTAATTGGGCTTCAACCACAGATTCCCAGTTAATGAGTATTTCTGTATTTCCCAATCCTGTTAAAAAAACACTCAATTTTTCAGAAAAACTGTCTGACATAAGCATCTATAATATGAAAGGAAAGAAAGTTCTTCTCAAAAAAGAGGCTTTCTCAATAAATGTAGCACTTCTTCCCTCTGAATCCTATTTTCTACAAGCTGAAACTATAGATGGAAAAACAATAAACAAAAAATTCGTTAAAAATTAAATTCGTTTTTTCCTTTAGAAGAGTAAAGGAATACTCTAATGTGCCTCTAACCAATTATTTCCTTCGCCAATTTCTACAATGAGTGGAACATTCATTTTTACAGTATTTTCCATGATATCTATAATAATTGGTTTTACTGTTTCCAATTCAGAATTTGGAACATCAAAAATCAATTCATCATGTACTTGAAGTAGCATTTTTGTTTGAAAATCCTTTTTTAATGTTTTATGCAGCCGAATCATTGCAATTTTTATAATATCTGCTGCACTTCCCTGAATGGGAGCATTGACTGCATTTCGTTCTGCATGTCCGCGCACTACGTGATTCCGAGAATTGATATCTTTCAAATACCTTCTTCTACCCAAAATTGTTTCTACATAACCTTGTCCTCGCGCCAGTAAAACTTGATCGTCTATGTATTTTTTTAGTGTTGGATATGTTTCGTAATACGCGTCTATAAGGGATTTTGCTTCTGAACGTGATAATCCCGTTTGCTCTGCCAACCCAAAAGAAGAAACACCATAAATGATTCCAAAATTAACGGTCTTTGCCTGACTTCGTTGCTCTCTTGTTACTTCGTCTAGTGCTACATTAAAAACCTTTGCTGCCGTAGAACGGTGAATGTCTTCTCCCTTTTTAAAGGATTCTATCATTGCCAAATCTTCGCTCAACTCGGCTATGATGCGTAGTTCGATTTGAGAATAATCCGCAGAAACTAATGTATAATCGCTGTTCCTTGCTACAAAGGCTTTTCGAATCTCACGACCCTGTTCTGAACGGATGGGGATATTTTGTAAATTTGGATTGACTGATGCCAGGCGTCCCGTTGCAGCTACTGTCTGACTAAAAGTAGTATGTACTCTTTTTGTTGTAGAGTTTACTTCTTTTGGCAATGCATCTATGTACGTTGATTTTAGTTTTTGTAGTTGACGGTAGTCTAGAATATCACTGACAATCGGGTGTTTATCTCTTAGTTTTGAAAGTACTTCCTCTCCCGTTGCATACTGTCCGGTTTTTGTTTTTTTTGCTTTTGAGTCTAGTTTTAATTTATCAAATAAAATTTCTCCTAATTGTTTGGGTGAATTTAAATTAAACTCTTCACCAGTATCTTTATAAATCTTCTTTTCCAGTTCTGAAATGTCTTTTGTGATGGAAATAGATTGCTCATTTAGTACTTCGGCATCAAGTTGGATTCCTTCTATTTCCATATCTGCCAATACTTCCATCAGTGGCATTTCTATTTCTTCAAATAGCTTTTGTGTATTGACTTCTGGTAATTGAGGTGTAAAAAATTCTTTTAATTGAAATGTTATATCCGCATCTTCTACGGCATATTCTTTCTGTGTTTCTAATTCTAATTCATTGAATTTCTTTTGATTTTTTCCTTTTTTACCAATTAAACTCTCAATGGATATAGGTTTGTATTGTAAATAGGTTTCAGAAAGGATATCCATGTTATGCCGCATATCAGGATTAAGCAAATAGTGTGCTATCATCGTGTCAAAAGATTTCCCTTTGGGCTGAACACCGTACTTGTAAAGAACTTTATAGTCATATTTGAGGTTGTGTCCAATTTTTAAAATTGTTTCTGATTCGAAAAAAGGACGAAATTCTTCAATTATATTCTTTGCTTCATCAAAATTAGATGAAAAGGGGACATAGTAGCCTTTTCCTTTTTCAAAACTAAAGGATATTCCGACCAATTCGACTGTCAGAGCGTTTAAACCTGTGGTTTCTGTATCAAAACAAACCTGTGATTGTTGGAGTAATTTATCCAATAATAATTTTCGTCCTATTTTGCCTTCAACCAATTGATATAAATGGTCATAGTTCTCTATCTCCTTCAATAAGGATTCTGAATGTTCTTCAATTTCATCATCATTTTCTCCAAAAAGAGATACTTGAACTGCTTTTTCTGAAACTTTTTTGGGTTTTTCAACAACTTCTGATTCTAAACCAAATGTACGGTTGAAGTTTTGCAATAATTGTCTAAATTCTAATTCATTAAACAATTCTTTTATTTTTTCAACATCCGGTTCTGACATACTCAGATCTTCTTCATCAAACTCTACCGGAGCATTAATGTGAATGGTAGCCAATTGTTTGGATAAAATCCCCAATTCTTTATTCGCTTCTATCTTTTCTTTTAACTTTCCTTTTAATTGGTCTGTGTTGGCAAGGAGGTTTTCCATACTGCCGTATTCTTTGAGAAATTTTTTGGCTGTTTTTTCTCCGACTCCGGGAAGTCCGGGAATATTATCTACACTATCTCCCATCATTCCGAGAAAATCAATTACTTGAAGTGGGTCTTCTATTTCAAATTTTTCTTTGACTTCATCAACACCCCAAATTTCAATTCCCTTTCCAAATGCAGGAGGACGGTACATTTTAATTTTATCTGAAACCAATTGTGCAAAGTCTTTATCTGGTGTCACCATATAGGTCGTATATCCTTCTTTCTCTGCCTTTTTGGCTAGGGTTCCTATCACATCATCTGCTTCATATCCTTTGGCATAAAGTACCGGAATAGACATGGCTCGGATAATTTCTTGAATGTATGGAACAGCTATCTTTATGGCTTCAGGAGTTTCATCCCGATTGGCTTTGTATTCTGCATAGTGGTCTGTCCGAATGGTTGCTTTTCCCACATCAAAGACAACTGCAATATGTGAAGGTTTTTCTCTTTTTAGCACATCTAGCAAGGAATTAGTAAAACCCATAATGGCTGAGGTGTCTAATCCTTTTGAGTTAATTCTCGGGTTCTTTATAAAAGCATAATATCCCCGAAATATGAGTGCGTAAGCATCTAGTAAAAAAAGTCTTTTGTCGTCTGAATTCATAAGAATCCAAAGGTAAGGAAAATGAAGTTGAAAAAATATTAATCTTCTGGCGCCAATTCCACCACCAAGCCATCTAACTGCTCTGTTATATTAATTTGACAACCAAGGCGGCTATTTGGTTTTACATTAAATGCTTCTGAGAGCATTGCCTCTTCATCGTCTTGCATAGGTGGTAACTCAACATTTTCTGACTGTACATAACACTGACAAGAGGCACACATTGCCATTCCTCCACAAACACCAATGGTTCCTTCCGGTGCTAATTCATACGCACGGACAACTTCCATTACATTCATTGCCATATCGGTAGGAGCATCTACTTCGTGTGATGTCCCTTCTCTATCGATGATTGTTATTTTTACGTCTGCCACAGTTAAATGAAAAAAATTAGTGTTGCAAAGTTAATATTAATCTCGCAACACTAATTTACTATTTATTAGCTATGATATCTTATTGTGCTTAACACCTTTCATTTGAACCCAGTGACCAGGGAATGTACATAAGAATGTATAATCTCCTGCTTCTTTCAAAGTAAATTTAATTGTTTCTGATTCTCCAGGTCCCAATACTTTAGTGTTTGCAATTACATCAGTTACATACAAATCAGAAATAAAGTTTGTTTCTTTTGATTTAGCAGAAGCATTAGCAAACTCTGTTACGTCAGCTCCTTTGTCTAAAATCACAACGTTATGCCCCATTGTTTCAACAGGTAAAGTCCCAGTATTTGTCAAAGTAAGTGAAATTTCTTCTCCTGCTTTTACAGTAAAGTCTGTTTTATCAAATTTCATATCATCTGTTGCGCTTAATGTAAGCTCATTTGATGTAGCAGTATCAGTTGAAGATGTTCCTTCTGTTGACTGTTCTGCTGGCTGTTCCGTAGATTCTTCAGGAGTATCTACACTTTCTTTTTTTGATGAGTCACAAGAATATAGTCCTGCTA
>JBKEAG010000127.1:0-47444 GCA_047972025.1 Moheibacter sp. | reverse complement strand
GAACTCTTTACGGCTCTTTCGCCCATGGCATCGTAGGTATAGAAACTAATCTTCCCGTCTATGTTGGCTGCCGTCAAACGGTTTTCTTCGTCCCACAAATACTGCGTAAAAGATTCGGCTTGGTTTTGGTAAACCGTATTTCCATTGGCATCGTATAAAAATTCCGTTTCGGTTACCGGACTCGCTGTGGTGGTTCCGCCCCGTTTGATTTGTTTCACCCCATGGTAAGGTCCCTGCGAAGTATTGTAACCATAGTCCAACGTATAATTGGTAGCCTGTGGAAATTCTCCGTTGTGTTTGTGGTACAGTACCTTTTTGGTGATTTGGTGCGCCTGTCCGTATTCCATAAGCAAGGCATAATCTGCGGCATTCTGATTGCCGGTGTACGTTCCACGTGCCTCCTTAAGACGGTAGAACCCGTCGTATTGGTAATCATGCGTTACCGGACCCCCGAGCATACCCGGACTTTGTGGATTGGGGGTTTGATTCGTTATCTGTGTAATGTTACTTACAGCGTCATACACATAGCGGTTATCCATAAAGGTACGTGTAGGACTCGCTACCTGAAGCATCTGCAAACGGCGCATTAGCGGGTCATAATCATAGCGGGTTTCCGTACCATTGCCTTGGCGCATATATACCTTTTGGCCGTAGTGGTCATAGCCTACTTGTTCTACGTAGCTGTAATCATGATTCTGTTTCTTACCGCTTATTTGGGTCAGTTCCCCTGCCCGGTTATAGCCATAGTCCACCTTTTCACCATCGGGATACGTCATACTTTGTACCTTGCCCCAAGTATCATACTCACTCTGCGAAACATAGGTAGAAATTACCGCTTTGTTGACCACTATGGTACGGATTTCTTTTTCAACTTCACCCATATTGCCGTAAAAGAACTCACGCGCACCCGAACCGTCTTCTTGCAACCAAAGCCTTCCAATTCGGTTATGTTGGGCATCGGCAGCACCGTAATAATAATGTACGTTGTTGAAGATGTTCTGCGGATAGAGAATCTGTTCCAAACGGTTGTATTCGTACTCGTAAATGATAGCTGCATCTTGTTCGATTTCTTCCCGTATTTTCGACGTACTGCGTTTGCGCAAGTTTCCGGTCAAATCATATTCCATCCGAATGGTTCCGGCATCGGGGTGGTTTACTTCTGTTCTTCTTCCGAAATGGTCATAAACAGAAACCGTAACAGCACCCTGTGGGTCTTCTACACGAAGCAATTCGCCCAACGCATTGTAACGGTAGCGGGTGGTTAGACTACCGTCAGCAGGGCTTTTTTGTGTCACAGCCAACGTCCGCCCTTTGGCATCGGTATAGGATTTTGACTGAAGTCCCAGCGGATCAGTAGATTCTACTACCGTAGTAGGAATCCCATTATAGGTTTCCACACCATACGTCTGTTGGGTATAAGTGCCGTCGGGCAAAGTGTTGCGTAAAGTTCGGTCCAATACATCATAAAGTACCGTAGCCGGATTTACCGGACTGGCATCAGGATTATATTCAGCACCGTCAGCAAGTGCCTCGGTTGTCGGGTAATGGGTTTGAACCACCCGTCCAAAAGCATCGTACAGATGCTTACCGCTTACCTGCAGCTTCAACGCATCGGCAACACCAACCCCCTGAAACTCACTTAGGGTTTTCTTGAGTTGAATTGCCCTGCCCAGTCCATCGGTAAACGTATAAGTAAGCAAGTCAGTATCCGGAAAATCAGGGTTATAATGGTATGTTTTCGCATAAGGAACTTCAGCCAAAGGATAATATTCGAACTTTAACGTATAAGGTAGATTTTCTGTCAATTCCTTGGGACCGGTTATAGTTTGGGTACGTCCTTTGGCGTCCATAGTATAGCGTATTTTTTGGTGGTTGGGGTCGGTGGTTTCTGTCGGAGCTTGGAACAAATAATCAAAGACCGTCTCAGAAGTGTACCCAAAGGCATCAACCACCCGAACAGGGAACAAATGTTCTTGCTCGTCAAATGTGGTTTGGTAATAAAAACGTTGTTCTTTGTAATTTTCAGGTCCGATAAACTCTACCTGATTTCCGTAGGCATCGTACCCAAAATCGTATTGGGCAAAACTACCGTCCTCCAAATACAGTTTCATACTTTCTACAGCACCCGTTTGACTATTGAAGTCAGCGGTCTTCTTACGTTTTAGACCTTCTGCCGTATGCTGTTCCACACTTTTGGGTAAGACCAAGTAAGGTTGTTGGCTTTCAAAATAGTCTATATATGCGGTAACCAAGTCATCGTTGTTGCCGGTTCCAAAATTTTGGTATTGCACTGTATTTCCGCGATTGTCGTACACAAAGGCTTCTTTTTGAGAAATCTGTACCGTAGGTTGGCCTTCGTAAAAGTTAGCTGTTTTTTCGGCCACACCTACAAACAGAGATTTGTAGTAAGTGAGTCCTGCAAATGAATTTTCGGGTACTTCAACTCCGGTGTGGTAGTCCCGATACGTAAACCGGGTATGGGTTTCGGCGTATTTGTTTCCCAAAGCATCAGTGGTATAACTGTGGTACGGAGTACCGGAACGGTAAACGTCTTGGTTGTAGAATTGTCGGGTCACAGCACGGTAAAGTGCATTGTTGTTTTGGGTATCCAATTGCTTCGAAACAACTTTCGCATATCCTAAAAACTGACGTTGGTGGCGGTCATAATTTCCATCTTCGTATTCAAATTCGTTGCGCATGTAGTCGGCACCGTCACCGGACAGTCCGTCATACACCTCGGTACTGGTCAGCTCCCAACGTCCGTTCGGGTTGGCATACGTATTTTTGCTTCTTGTATAATCCAAAGTAATAGTAGAACCCGTTGGGGTTTCAATGGTTTTGAGCAAATAAGTTTTCCCCATTTTGTTGTACCGGACTTTTAATTCGTTTTCATTTTGAGATTCAATGAAATCCACAAATCCATCACCGTTTATGTCCATAAATTCATTTTCGAGTCTGCTTACACCATTCGACAGTCCACCACCACCCGAAAACACCAACCGTATGGGTGGAATTATCAAAGGCAATTCTACCGAAAAATTGGCACTTCCGCCCAAACTCACACTTATGTTTTTCAAGGCTTTATCGTCACCGTAGTAAGCAGGTTGCGATAAGTCGGCAAAGCCATTTCCTTTGTTGTAATAAAGTGTGTAGGCATTATCACTAAAATCAATGAAGTCCATAAGTCCGTCACCGTTCAAATCGGCCAGATTGTGGGTCGATTTTCCGGTGTTGCGTGTGTAATTGAGTCCAAACGAAAACGAGCCTTGTTTAATTGAACTTGAAATCCACCCGGAAACTCCTGCCGTTGCGTTGATACAAAAATCAGTGCTCTCTCCGTTCATTAGGTTGTTGAATCCCCAGTTTTCAGAAGGTAAAAAGCCGTAACCGGTATTGAGTTCTACCTCACCGTTCTTGTGGAGCTTGTCGGGCAATCCATCGTTGTTTAAGTCTAAATACGTATAGCGGGTTTCGTCTTGGTTAAAATTAACGCTACCCGACATTCCGGTATTGACTGTCGCTCGGAAACTAAGATCTTGATTTTTCTTAGTAAATACTTTCCCAACTTGATATTCCCCCATGGAATGGGCATAACTTCCGTTAGCACTTACGCCCCAAGAGTCACCTTTGTTCAACGAAGTGTATTCCAAATGGGTGTGGATTAGGTCTTGGCTAAGATCTCCGGTGGGTGTGGTGAGCTGCGCTTTTGAATCAATCATAAAGTCAGGATAACGGTCTCCGTTTAGGTCTATCATGCGGGTGGTGCCATAACTTTTGGAATCAACACTCTTCGAAGCCGAACCGGTGCCACTCAATACTTCTCCTGAACCATTTATACCGGCATTGATACTGTGCGAACGGGTTTTTTGTTCCAAAGAAAATGCCCAACTACCTTCTCCCACGGCCGGCGCTTCGTAATATTGCAAAATATCGTTCTCACCCAAACGCGATGGTTGCAAATACCGACCGTCTAAATACGTATCAGCTTCTATGGCATTAACCCGCCCCAAGGTGTTGTATTTGGCCTGAAAGAATTTCTCATTATAGAGTTCATAACCGCTTTGCTCATTGGGGTCATAGTTTTCATTGGGCTGGGTTTGGTAATCGGGCGAATGGTTCAATTCGCTCAACGAAAAGTTTTGATCCGGAGGTAACAACCTTCCGTTCATACCCAATGCTCCCCAACCCCGGTAAAGCTCTCCAAACCGAGAATTTGGTGTGTAACAATATTGTTCTACCGGGTAAGAAACGGTGCTTTCTAACAGGTTTTGGGTATAAAAGTCTGCCTTAAAGTCTAAATTTTGTACGTTGAAATAAGAAGTAAATGCTTCCGGGTCTTGGGTCTCTATGTTGATTTCCCAATAAATGGGCGCACCGCCCGAAATAGTCCGCGGACTTTCTTGGCTGACCTGAACTAGACTTCCAACCCCCGAAACAACTTGTAAAGTGTACCGAGTTTTACTAATGACTTGGTTGTTTTGCTTGGCAACCAAGTATAGGTTGCCTCGAACTTGGTTAGTGACCGTGGGTTGTGGCACCAAAATTCCACCTAACGAAAGCCTCAATTCTTCACTTTCTACCGGCGTAAATTGTAGATCTAATCCTTGGTTTTCAAATTCGCTGAAAAGACTCAAACGGTAAGGCAAAAAACTTTGCTGTGTTCCGATTTTTATATGGGATTCCTCAACCCTTACTTTGCTCCAATTCACACGCGATTGACATTCCAACAACACCATTAGCGAAGAATCAACTCCGGTGGTGTAACTGACCGTATAGGTTTGGTTTTGGAATGATTCCGCAGCAAAAAGAGTTACGGGTGGCTGTACATCGGTGTAAGTTTCCGTTGTGGAGTCGTAGGAAACCCACCGAAGAACCAGGTCGTCGGTTAATGTGTCCTTACTTAAGGTAATAGTAGCTTCTACCTGTGTGTTGTTGGGTAATGTTGTAGCAGAAGGGTAAGTAACAACATAGTCTTCTTCTGCGTTATATATGTTTAAATCGTAACCGTTGTAATCCTGTGGCAATATTTGAGAAGTGTAGGTTAGCGTCGGGTTCCATTCTACAAGGTCGTAGTTTCCGTCAAAATTGGAGTGAACCCGAAACATAATTAGGTCGTCTTTGTTGACACTAATGTTATTCATATTCATAGCTTGGATCAAATAATCGTCAGCGGCTATGTCTCGGCTCAAAGAAGGAATGAGAATTCCGTTTTTGTAGGTGCGCAATTGTACGCCATCTGCTCGGTCTGCTCCTTGGTTGGTTAGGTATTCAGTTCGTTCTTCGGAGGTGTCTTCAAGTAATCTTGAAGTAGATTGTAAGCTAACGATTCCGGCTCTTGGAGCTTTCCACACACGTACTATATCGTTTTGTGGAAAAACCATTTGCAGGGAGTCTATGAATTCCTGTGTTGGAGGAGTATATAAATCTCCACTCAGTAGGTTTTCACTGGTAATAGGTGATGGCGAAACCGAACTACTGGTGTCATAATATAATTCACCGTTTGCGTTCATAGCACCAAAATATACTTTTTGGTTTTTAACGAAATCAGCCAATCCGTCTCCGTTTTTGTCAATAAAATATTCCCGAGTTTGGGCATTGCTCCACTGATAATCGTATCCGGCCCCTACGCTAATACCGGCTCCTAAACCAAAATTGGCATCGACTCCCACCGAACTGGTGTTGGACCTGGTGTATCCCAACGAGGAAATCCCCTGAATTACCCGTTCCTCTCCAAAAGATGCCGTGCCTTCGGACAAGCGATTTTTTCTGTACTTGATTTGACCATCTTCCCGATATACTTTGTCGGGTAAATTATCACCATCTATATCCATTAACTTGATTTGGGTCTTTGACTTTGAACTTCCAAACTGCGAATGGAAACCTACCGTACGCATTTTGAACTGCCCCATGTCTGTAGCAAAACCTACTCCGGCTCTGAAGTTTCCACTTACACTGCTGTTACGGCTTCCATTGATTACGGAATATTTACCCGAAACTTCCGGTATTACCTCTGCCAATTCCTGTAAGTCGTCCGACGGTACTTCAAAACTCACGGCTTGATCTTCGAATAAACGATAATTCCCCGACGTATCTCTTACCTGGTCGTAGTAACTAAAGCGGTTGGTATAAAAATCTTCTCCGTTTTTGTCTTTTTCGGTAATGCTTTCCAAAAGTATTTTTCCGAATGCACCCGTAGTGTAGTTCAATACATAACTGCGAATAATCTGCGATTGGTAACTAATTTTGATTTCCGAAAGTTTTCTTGCCAGTACTTCTTTGTAACCTAATCTTGCCGAAATGGCTAAGTCGGTTCTCCCGGCTTGGGTCATAAATTCTACCTTGTAATTTCCGGGTTGACCATTGTGACCGGTGTACATGATACTTTTGGGATACAGATATTGTCCGTTGGATTGCCCCAATCCTCCTTCGGTGTCTTTAAAATAGGTGTACTGTATGTTGTTTCCATAGCTATCGGTTTGTTCTACCAATGCCCAATGTCCAATATTGCCTTGGGAATCTTGTAAAACGGCATCTTGGCGCATTCCGTTTTTGTCACCACCGTAATAGCTGATGCCTCCGAATTTGTTTTCTATCTTCCAATAATAATTGGTGGGATTGCTTCCCAAGCGTGTTATTTTGGCATAGGAACCGCTTTCTTTTAACGGATAAAATTGTTTGTTCTGCTGGCGGGATTCGTAGGCTTGATTTCGGTGGGCAAAAGGAGTAAGTTGCATACCTTGGACGGTATAGGTTTCTGTTTCTAAGGTAGGATGGTAACGTGGACTTCCCCAACGGGTGTCTATACTGATGGCCGATAAACTGCAGTCCCAACCCATACCCAGCCAACTATTGGTACTTTCGCTATTGTAGTCTATACTGAGGGAAGGTGTCATGGCGTTTCGGCCTTCGGGTAGCTTAATAGGGAAGCCTGTCGTTGCAACACCTCGACTGTTGGCCGTAGGTATGCCAACTAAAGCAATTCCCGAGTTGGGGTCTGCCACCTGAATGTCTTTCATGGTGGTGGGTGTATAGCCGTTTGTGTCAGGCGATTCGGGAAGCCGGAGTACTCCGCCAATAAAGTCATTGGTACCGGTAGCATAAGCGGTAATTTTTTGGTTTTGGGTGTCCACCGAGCTTCCGGACAGTGCTATCCATTTTTTTTGTAAGCGATCGAAGGTGTAAATTCGTACGTCTTGCTCGGTATAGCCTTCAGGGATTAATCTAGGGTCATACGACAGGCTTATTTTTGCATGAGTTGTAAATTTTGTAAAAGGGTGTACCCTGACTCCTTCTGCTTCGGGTGTTACATTAACCATATCATTGCCTAGTGACGCTAGTTGTTCTGCCTTCAACCGATAGATTTGAACGGCTTCGGGAAGTGACTCACTGGCACTCAGTTGCATTTCGAAGTCACTGGTTCGGTAGTTTTTTTTGGTTTCAGTAAGTTGTGTGGTCACAACCTCCGGAAGAAGAACCTGAATAGACTCTGAAACTTTAGGCTCTAGCTGTGTAGCGTTTGTAACCTGTACTAGTTTCAAGTTCCGTATTTTGTAGGGTGTGGTGCGCTGTGGGTCGATGGTAAACAACAGAGTGTTGTATCCGTTTGTTAATAACGTATGCGGAATGGGTTCTTTTTGATGAATCCATTTGATAGTATTGGTCTGTTCTTGAGTTTGGGCTTGTTGGTAACCATTGATACTGTGAGCTACAGCTGCATAACTTTGTGCTCCATAGAGTTCGTATTCCAAATACCATTTGGATTGTTGAATTTTTTGGGAGTCCAGCCGGACAATGAATACATTGTCGGTCACTAAGTCGGCTTCTTCTTCACTGCTTTTTCCGATTGCTCCTGCGTCAATATCAAAGTTGTGATGGACTACCATTTTGCCTGAATTTATCGGTTTTTCATTCGGAAATTCTGTGAATAATCCGACTAGAGAGTCCCCAACCGGTAAATATGGTGCATCGGAATGGTGCGAAAGCGGAAGTTGTGAACTCTCGGGAGCATAGCTCCATTGGGTGTCGGTGACTTCTTCCCCCATTTTTTCGGATATGGTCATCTTTGTGAGTACAGCCAGTGCTGCCAATGATGTTAGAACTTTTAGAGAATGTAGGGACAGCTTCATTTATTTAGGGTTTTATGAGGAGTTTTTGGGTCGTTGAATCGTCTTCAGTTTGTATTCGGATTAAGTAAACTCCGGGAGTTTCTAAATGTCCCCGATACAGAAAATAGTGGTCTTCACCTAAGTTTTTTTGTTCCAACAATTTACCGTCTATGGTATAGATTCCAATATGAGTGTTTGCTTTTCTGTGTAAAATAATGCGTACCATATAATTTCCTTGTGAAGGATTTGGGAATATATCTACAGACCGGATGTTGTTTGCGGGTTGGCCTTTTACTTCTATTCCTTTCCTTGTCATACAGCCGGATTGGGTTTCTACTCGGACTTCGTACCGCCCCACTCCTCGGATGTGTAGTTTCGGAGATTGTGAAAGTTGTTTTCCATCTTTATACCATTGATAAGTTGTTCCCGATTCCATATCTACCGAAGCGTCTAAAAATAGGCTCTGCCCTTCGATTAAGGTATATTGTTCTTCTAATTGGATTTCGGGAGCTCCACTGCTTTCCATATAAAAAGGAACCTGGTAAACCCTACCGGTGGTGTCTTCTGCCTTGAGCAGGTAATCACCCAATGCAACTTCTATCGTATGGATTTCCTGTGTGCTAGATTGGTACCATTGTTCTACAGTTTTTCCGTCCGGAGTTTGTAGCGTAAGGGTATAGGGATCCTCGCCTCCTTCTACTTTTACAGAAAGATAACCAGGTAACCGGCTTTCGCACAAAGGGAATTCTATTTTTGTCTGTACAAACATATCCGGTGCTTCGGCTATTGTAAATATATCTATTTGGTTGCCATCACTGTCGAAAGTATGGCCCTCGAACTTAATGCTTTCTGTTTCTTGTGGAAATGGTAGATATTCTTTTGGGAAGCTACTTTCGGAAGGGTTGCCTAGCGGGTCTATGACCAAATAAAGCCTTTCTTCTTTATTTCTATTTTCGATTGTAGCGCTGTTCAACAATAGATCTACTTTCCTAAAATGATTGCTACTGATTCTCCACTCTCTTCCAATCTTTTTGGGTTGTCCATTGTTACGGTAAGAGAGTTCATAATCTCCAGCGTTGTCGGATACAAATATATATTCCAAATCTTCGACTTCTTCTGGGCTGGTATATTGAAGACTCATTTGCTCCGGTATATAACTACTACTGCTACGGGGTTGCCACAGACCCGAGACGTCATCTCTAAAGAGTGCAAAAATGTTGTGGTTATATTGTTTGTTTTCTTCGTGGTTCCATGTTGTGTTTCCTTCACTATCGAGGTAGTCGGAAGGAGGGTTTTGGCGCAGACTCAATCCGTATTTAACCGACAAATAGCTTTCCACCTTACTGCGCTCCAAAGGTGATAGCACCCGGGTATATACGATAATTTCCGGTAATATACCCGTAAAGTCTTCTATGGGCAGGTTTTCATTTTGAGGTTTCTTACCCAATTGAATGTAAGCGGGACCAGAATATGTGCTATCTTTGTGGTGGGTATAGGTGTGTAGTTCCGGATATTTTTGAGAATATACCCGCAAATCACGATAACGGTAATCTTGTAAATCGGCAAACCTAAAGCTGGTAAGTTCATATGATACTTTTTCCATAGGTTCTATACTCCAAATGTGGTTTTCTTGTAGAGTATCTTGCTGTTGGTAAATACAAAAAACCGTAAGTTGGTCACGGTTCAATTCTTCTAGTTTAAACCTATATTGCGCTGCCCGAAGGTATTTAACCGGATTGTAATTAAGGATAAACTTTTCACTTTCCAAGGGATCTAATGGGTCTTGGTAGGTTTCAGCTAAAGGACTGTGGTAACGGAACTCTTCATTGGTCTGCAACCATAAACCAGGTGTAGATACTCCACCTGGAAGCGGGGTTTGGGCTAAAAGGATTCCACAGTAAAACACAAACAAAAAAATAGATAGGTATTTTTGCATAATTAAAAACCTAGGAGTAGTTAATTTTTTCAATAAATATGAATCTAATGTTTTTCTCATTTTGATTATTTGAGATTTAGAAAATAAACATCTGTAAGAAGTCTTTAGACTTCTCGTCACTCTGCCAAAGAAATATTAACTAAATTAAAAGGTTTCTCGTGAATCAAAGTTAAAGGCATAACCTATAGTAATTTGTATGTTCTGTGTCCTATTTTCGTTTTCTATCCAATTGAAACTATTGGCATGCGTTTCTACAGCGTCAGATAGTCCCAAAGCGTACCGAACGTCCATAAACAGTCCGAAATTGGTTTCGTACCCTAAGTTGAAGAGGAGTTGAAAGTTGGTTCTTCCTTTTATGTTATCCCGCAATATCTGCTGAGTGGTTAAATCCGGTCCGTACAGTTCTTCTTGATTCGATTTATAATGTAAATTAGACGGGTCTAAGTTAAACCCTAATTGTGGACCTATACCTATATTTAATCCCGAAATAGGATAAAACTTAACCAAGGAATTAACTTGAAGATAATTGTACTTTAGGTCTATTGTATACTGCAAATCGTTGATGTCGCTATACTCTACCGAGGAATGCTCCATTGAATAATTTAATTCGGGTTGCAACGCTATTCTGGTATAGGGAAACTTATAGTTCAAGAAAAAACCGAATGTGGGCATTATTTTTGGCTTACTTTCTAGTGTATATCCTTGGTAGTATGGCTCACTTACGATTAGTTCCGGAATATTGGTAATCTCGGAATAATTAACTCCAGCCTTTAATCCATAGGTTAAATTTTCTGCCATTTGGGAATACGACAGCATACTCATAGTTACTGCAATCGCAATCATTAAGTTCTTCATGTTGGGTTAGGAATTTTTCTTTGGACAAAGGTACTATTTTCTACCTTAAAATTATGCAACTTTATTTTTCACAGGGAAAACGCATACTTTTTTAGTAAAAATCTATAACAAAAAATGTTGTTAAGCATTTTAATAGGTAGAATAATAGTTGTTTTCAAGTAGAGTGTCTATATACAATACTTTGCTAAAAACATCATGCTACAATTATATCAAAATGTAGGAATTGCTTGATTTTATCTCACTTTCCTTTGCTGTTTTTGGTATAAACTATTACCAGATTCTACGGGTAAAAACAAAACCAAAAAACAATCTTTGCTGTGAAAATTATTCAGAAATTAATAACCTAAACCCTTCTCCATGAATATTAACAATTTCCACATTGGAATCGTCTTTTAAGTATTTTCTCAACTTGGCTATATACACGTCCATACTTCTAGATGTAAAGTAATTATCATCATGCCAAATTCGAGTCAAAGCTACATCACGTGGCATCAAATCATTTTTATAAACGGCTAACAGACGAAGTAACTCACTCTCTTTTGGTGAGAGTTTATGTGAAGCGCTCCCTATCTGTAACTGACGAAGTTTTGCATTAAAATCAAATTTTCCTATTTTGAATTCTTCTTGTTCAAATTTTTCTTCATCAGCGGAATGACGTTGTAGGACAGCTCTAATTTTGTAAAGTAATACTTCTGAATCAAATGGTTTTGTGATGTAATCATCTGCTCCGATTTTATATCCATTTAATACATCTTCACGCATATTCTTTGCTGTCAAGAAGATAATGGGTTGTTCACCTTTGATTTCTTTGATTTCTTTCCCTAGCGTAAATCCATCTTTTTTTGGCATCATCACATCTAGAATACACAAGTCATATTCTGCTGATTTGAACTTTGACAGACCGTCTTCGCCATCCGTTGCATGGGTTACATCAAAGTCGTTTATAGCAAGATAATCTTTCAGGACAGCTCCAAAACTTGGGTCATCTTCTACTAAAAGTAATTTTTGTTTATCGTTCATTTTTATATTATTTAACCGGCAGTTTTATGTAGAAAGTACTTCCTTTTCCTAGTTCGCTTTCTGCATATACTTGCCCTTTGTGTAACTCTACTATTTTTCGTACATAAGCCAATCCTAGTCCATGTCCTTTTACATTGTGGACATTTCCGGTTTCTTCTCGGTAAAATTGGTCAAATATCTTTTTCAATACTGGTTTTGACATTCCAATTCCACTATCTTTGACTTCTAGCACTATATTTTTATCGTTATTGTATGTTTTTACAAAGATTTGGGGATTTTCTTTTGAATATTTACGGGCATTATCCAATATGTTGTTAATCGTATTTTCCAAATGAAATATATCTCCTTCGACAATTGAGCGACTCGCTTGATAATCTTCAAAAATAGTGCCATGAAGATTATCTACAATGAATCGATTGTTTGAAACACTCTTCTTTATCAGTTCATTAAAGTCTATTTCTTGTGGGTTTATGTCGATTTGATTTCGTTCTAATTTTGCCATTCGGAGTACCATTTCCACTTGGGTGTTCATCCGTTTGTTTTCTTGTTTTATCAAGTCTGCATAGTATTTAATTTTATCTCCGTCATGCAACACTTTTTCATTTTTCAAGGCATCTGAAGCTATGCTTATAGTTGCAATTGGTGTTTTAAATTCATGCGTCATATTATTGATGAAATCTGTCTTGACTTCAGAGATTTTACGTTGCAACTGCATATAGTAAATCGCTAGAGAAAATACTGAAATGATGATAATGGTAAAAATAATGGTAAGCACTACTATGGGGATAATCGGACCTAATATGGACAATTGCTTGTCCGGAAAGTAGGTGGAAATCAGAAACTGTGGTTTGTCTGTATTATCATAAAATAAAGGAATTGTAAATTCTCTATCTTTCAATTTGAACTCTGTTGTTTTAACTTTTGTAAGGGTCGAATCTGCTTTTAAAACAGCTAACTGTGGATGTGAACGCACACCTCTCTTTCGCAATTGTTTTATAAAAATAGAGTCTAGTATCTTGATGTCTACCCGCATATCTATGGGGCGATTCCCGGCGTCTAGCCTTGCCAATCTTTCTATTGTAAAAGTGGAGTTTTTGAAATTCTCTTCAGCATCTAAACTCAGATTCTGAATCATATTAGCTCCCGAATCTTTTGGGATTTTTACTACTTTTTCCTGTGAATAAACATCTGCACGTACTAAACTGTCATTGTACTGCTCTGATACAGGAAGAACGGAACGTTCTAGCACGTACCGAGTCAGTGTAATGTAAGTTGTTCCCGCTGAATCTTGAATCAACTGAGAAGACATTACCTGAGGCTTGTCTGTCGTGTTTTTGAAATCGGTATGGACATTTTCAAAGCGTTTGTAATATTGTTGTAATTCCTGTTGTCCTACTTCATCTATGGTTGCGTTTAATGCTTGATAAACACGTCCGTTAAACTCTTCTGTTTGTGATACAAATACTTTTTGTGTCCAGTAAAACTGGATAATTACTAGCCCAATGAGTGCAACACTCATCAGGATAATTAAAATTTTATTAAATCCCTTTTTCATAGATGTTCTCTACAAATTTAGTATTTTAAAAAATGTTAAAACTGGCTTTAACACCGTATTAACGTGAGCTTACTTGCTTTAACAGTTTTTTATAAACTTCGTCAAATTGATACTTTAACTCTTCTAGTCCTTTATTGTTATTTACAATATAATCTGAATGCTCTATGCGTTGCTTGTCCGTCCATTGATTATCCATTCTTGAACGAACTTGTGCCTCTGTCACACCATCTCTATTCATTACTCTTTTGATACGAATATTTTCATCTGCAACTACAGAAATAATGAAATCACAATCTCTATAAGAACCACTTTCAAATAAAATTGCTGCTTCTTTTACAAGCATTTCTGCTTCTTGGGATTTTATCCATTTTTGAAAATCTTTGAAAACTGTAGGATGAACAATTTTATTTAGTTTTTCCAATAAATTTTTATGCTGAAAAACCTGTGAGGCTATTAATGAGCGGTTTAGCTTCCCATTTGTATATACTTCCTCTCCAAATAAATCTATGAGTTTCTCAATTACTTCAAGATTGGAGTTCATCAACTTTTTAGCCTCAATATCTGAGTTATAAACGGGTATTCCTTTTTCTAAAAACCAATTGGATATAGTTGTTTTTCCGGAACCAATCCCTCCAGTTAATCCTATTATTTTCATCTGTTTATTTTTGGCAAAAGAAGTATATGAATATTATATGTCCAACACTTTTTTTAAAAAGCAAAAAAAAACCGAAGTAAAACTCCGGTTTGTATTTTTACAGTTTCATCAATCTTTTTTATCAGCACCCGATGAATAACGGGCTGAACTTAGCTCTTTGGATATAGCAACTCTTTCAAACTTTATCTTTCCAGCACCTGTTTCCAGCACTACTGTATCTGCATTTAGCTCAAAAATCTTTCCATGGATTCCTGAACTTGTCACCACCCAGTCTCCTCTTTTCAGCTCTTCTTGATACTTTTTTTCTTGTTTTTGTTTGCGCATATTGGGGCGAATCATCAAAAAATACATGATGATAAACATCCCTCCAAACAACATCAACGTTGACCAACCTCCTCCGGCAGCCGGTTCTTGTGAAAATATATAACTTAAACTTTCCATTTTTTAAGATCCTTGTAATGTTTTCAATTTATTTTCCGGTGTTGCTTCTGCGGCTGGAAGTGTTGCGGTAAATGTCCAAACTTCTTTTCCTTTTACAGTATTGGTTGTCAACGTTACTGTTTTTTGCTGTCTTCCTTTTTGAGAGCCTGCATCATATGTAATTTTGATAGAATCTGATGCTCCGGGAGCAATTGGTTTTTTGGGAATTACCGGTACTGTACATCCACATGAACCTTTTGCATCTTTTATAATCAATGGCGATTTACCTGTATTTGTAAATTTAAAATAGTGATCAATTTTTGCTCCTGCCGGTAAATTTCCAAAGTCATACGTGTCTGATTCGAAACTCAGAACCGCTGCTGTTGCCGGGTCTACTACTGCTTCTGCTTGCTGTTTTCTTTCAGCCTCTGTATAGAGATTTGATGGTTTGTCTTTCTCGCATGAAACGAAAGTAAGCGTTACCATAATCCCTAATGCAAATACTTTATTTTTCATTATTTCCTATTATTTGAATTAATTTTTGAGTGTACAAAATTACAAATTCTTATTGATATTTAATTAAATCCCTTTCAGTTCCTTTAGAGATCGGTCTAATATTCCGTTGACAAATACTTTACTTTTTTCGGTAGAATAGACTTTAGATAGTTCTATATATTCGTTAAGTGTTACTTTTGGTGGGATATTGGGAAAGTACTGAATTTCGGTAAGTGCCATTTGTAGTAAAATTAAATCGAGTGTGGCAATTCTGTCCAATTCCCAGTTAGTTGCTTTTTCTTCAATTTGTTTTAGTGCTTCATCACTGTACCGAATCGTTTTTCTAAATAATTCAATCACAAATTCTCTATCTGAATCGTCTTTGTAAACTTTAAATAGTTTAAAGTTACTCGTGCTTTTTGGTATAAATGACTTTAGTGTAGCAATGGTCATTGAGTTTGCGATGTGAACGTCATCTGCCCAGTGAATGTTCAATTCTTCTAACCAGTCATGCAAATTTTCACTTGGAGCAATGATTTTTTCAAAGATGTCAATTAAGAATTTTTTATCTTCTTCAAATGAAGTTTCCGAATTATTCATATAATTTTGGTATTCCTCACTGGCTACAATTTCTTTATAAAGGCTGTTGGAGTAAGTATCTAGCAAGTCCCAGTTGAGTTGACTGTTTTTTTCTAAATATGAATTTAACTCTTCATTTTCTTCTAGAAATTGAAATAATTTGTTGGACACAAATTTCAAATTAGGGTTTAAATCCTGCTCTGTCGGAAAATTTTTATTTTTGGCAAGTTCTATCTTGTTTTCTGCGATTCTTTTCTGAAAGCATAGTAAATTAATCAAGTAAATGTACAAGTCGTAAATTTCATCAACTCCTTTCAGCATATTCTTCTCAACCACTCTCTGTTCAGCATCTTCTCCGTATGATTTCCATGCATAAATCGCCTGCATTGCTTTTTCACGAAGTTGTCTTCTTCCCAACATAATTTCAAAACTAAGTTAATTCTACTCTAAGCCCAGCAAAGGTAATCAAAAAGGCTTAACTTTGCGCAGTGAAAGAACTACAATCTTTAAATAAATTTTTGTGGAAATACCGATGGAGTCTACTTTTTGGCTTCATATTGATTGTGTCTTCCAATTTTGTTTCTATCTTCTCTATTAACTATGTTGGGAAAGCTGTTAATGATATAGAATCTATTTTAAATCAATTCAACTCAGGTGAAGTTACCAATTGGGATTTGGTCAAAAAAGGGCTTATGCAAACAGCCTTACTCTTTATTGGGTTAAAGGTCATAGCCGGTTTGCTTACAGTTGGAGTTCGTTTGATGATTATTGCCACTTCTCGGCATATAGAGTATGATTTGAAAAATGATATTTATACACATTACCAAAAACTATCCCTTTCTTTTTATAAACAAAACAAAACAGGTGATTTGATGAACCGAATCACTGAAGATGTTTCTTTTGTACGCATGTATTTGGGGCCTGGAATTATGTATCCCATGGATTTGATTTCAAGAGCCATTATTATTTTGGTTTTCATGATAAATATAGATCCTAAATTAACGCTTTACACTCTTGCTCCTCTACCTATTTTGTCTTTTTTGATTTACAAAGTCGCATCTACCATCAACCAAAAAAGTATAAAAGTTCAAAAACAACAATCTCATATTTCATCAATTGTTCAAGATACTTTTTCCGGGATTCGCGTCATAAAATCGTACAATACGGAAAATGTAATGATGGATGACTATGAAAAGGAGGCTTCTGCTTATGAAAAAGAAGCTCTTTCACTTGCTCAAATCCAAGCTATTTTCTTTCCACTGATGATTCTAATTGTAGGAATTTGCAACCTTTTGATTCTGTATATGGGAGCTGTACGGTTTGGAGAAGGAAAATTAGACATTGGGCTTGTTGCTCAATTTTTCATGTATCTAAATATGCTCATTTGGCCATTTACTTCGCTTGGTTGGGTAACTATGCTCATTCAGCGAGCAGAGGCTTCTATGGAGCGAATCAATGAATTTTTGAAACAAAAACCTGAAATTGAAAATACGGTAGAAAAAGAAACACCAATTGTTGGGAAAATTGAGTTTAAAAATGTAAGTTATACTTATAAAAATACTGGAATACAGGCACTAAAAAATGTTTCATTTACACTAGAGAAAGGAAAGTCTCTTGCCGTTATGGGAAAAACCGGTTCCGGAAAGTCTACCATAGCACTCCTATTAGCAAGACTTTTACAACCTACTTCCGGGCAAATTTTAATTGATAACATACCGTATGAAAATTTGAATTTAGAATCTCTGAGAGAAGCAATAGGGTTTGTTCCTCAAGAAGCCTTTTTGTTTTCTGACACCATTCAACATAATATTTTATTTGGCTCTGACGATAACCGTAATTTGGAAACTGCAAAGTTATTTGCTAAAAAAGCGGCTGTTGACAAAAATATAAACGGGTTCAAAGAACAATACAGCACTGTCTTAGGTGAAAGAGGGGTTACTCTTTCTGGTGGACAAAAACAACGGATTTCCATAGCAAGAGCACTTGTGAAAGAGCCTGAAATTTTGGTATTTGATGATAGTTTATCAGCAGTTGATACTGAAACGGAAGAGGAAATTTTACAAAATTTACAAAGTGAAATGAACCAAAAAACAACTCTGATCATCACACATAGAATTTCATCTGCCAAAAATGCTGACCATATTCTTGTGTTGGATAATGGGGAAATTGCCGAATACGGGAAGCATCAAGAACTTGTACTGAATGAAGGAGCTTACCTTTCTCTGATTCGAAGTCAACTGATGGAAACTGAAACCTAAAGCATTATATTTCTTTTATTTAGGAATATTTCACATAAAATCTTGGTAGATAATTGTCAATTAATGATTTTTTTATAGATTTGTTTGCAAAGTATTAACACTTCTTAAATAACTTTATGATGAGTGAAAGTGAAAATTTTGAAAGAAATGAAGCAGATGGAGTTTACTCCAAAGTGCTAAGAGCCGGTAGAAGAACTTATTTTTTTGATGTAAGAGAAACTCGTGCCGGAGACTACTATCTGACGATAACAGAAAGTAAAAAGAACACAAATGAGGATGGCTCCTTTTTTTACAAAAAACACAAAATTTATTTGTACAAGGAAGATTTTTCTAACTTCAGCAACATACTAGATGAAGTTACTTCCTTTGTAGTAAATGAACGGGGTGAAGAAGTTATTTCTGAGCGTCACCAAAAGGATTTTGATGGTCATTCTGAGGTAGAGTCCCAAACTCCTGCTGATTCCTTTACGGATGTTGACTTTGACGATATTTAAAATTATAAGAAAGAAGAAACTTAAATAAAAACAAAAACCGCTCATTCTTAGAATAAGCGGTTTTCTTATATTTCCAAAAGTCTAATTTTACCCTTTTAGTAAGGCTTCTATTTTAACTTTTTCTTCTTCTGCTAGTTCTGCGTCAACTAAAATTCGTCCACTATGTTCATCACTGATGATTTTTTTACGTTGTGCAATATCCATCTGTTTTTGTGGTGGAATAGTAAAGAAAGAACCTACTGATGCATCTCTGTGTACGGGGACTACAGCCAATCCGTTTTTCATATTGTTTCGGATGCGTTTGTATGCTTTGAACAATCTTTCTTCTATTGCTTCAGCAAATTCTTCTGATTTTTTCACTAAAAAACTTTCTTCCTTCTCTGTTTCTTTTATGATGGCATCTAATTCAGATTTTTTATGTTCCAAATGCGATTTCATCGAATCTAGTTTCGTATTGATTTCCTCCTGTATTTGTTTTTTGTGATCAATTTTTGCATTGAACTCTTTGATTCTTTTTTCGGCTAACTGAATTTCTAACTCTTGAAATTCTACTTCTTTTGCCAGTGAGTCAAATTCACGATTGTTACGAACGTTGTCTTGCTGTTTCGTATATTTTTTCATCAATGCTTCAGAGTTTTTTATGGCTTCTTTTTTTAATTTGATTTCACCATCTAACTCTTTGATTTCGTCATCAACCTTTTGAATTCTAGTCTCCATTTGAGTCACGTCATCACTTAAATCTTCTACTTCTAGCGGTAGCTCTCCACGTGTGTTTCTGATTTCGTCTAGACGAGAATCAATTAATTGTAAATCGTATAAAGCGCGTAATTTTTCTTCTACACTTATTTCTTTTTGTTGAACTTTCTTTGCCATATTTTATATATAATGAACCGGATTCGTATTAATGTCTGATTTAAGGACTGCAAAATTAGGAAATTTTTCTGACAGATAAGCAGTTAATAAATTTTTCGTGAATTGTTCGGACTCATAATGCCCTATATCTGCCAATAAAATTTGATTTTCTGCTTGAAAAAAGTCATGGTATTTCAAATCTGCTGTGACATAAACATCTGCTTTCTTTTGCTTTGCATAACCAATTGCAAAACTACCTGAACCACCCAGCACAGCTATTTTTTTAATTTTTTTATTCAAACGTTTGGAATGGCGAACTACCGGTGTTTGCATTTTTTCTTTTAAAAATTCGAAGAAATCTATTTCAGACATTTCTATTTCCAGCTCACCAAGCATTCCCATTCCTATATTTTGATTGGTATTTTCTAGTTGAAACAACTCATAGGCAATTTCTTCGTAAGGGTGTGAATTTCTTAATGCCTTAAAAATCTGATTTTCTAAATGTTTATTAAACACAATACTTATCCGCTCTTCTTCTGCATACTCTGTTTTCCCAATCTCCCCTATGTATGGATTAGCTCCTTCACTAGGGCGAAAAGTCCCGATTCCATTCGAACTGAAACTACAATTGTCATACTTGCCAATGTGACCTGCCCCGGCTACAAATAAGGCGTTTTTTACTTTATCTGCGCTTTTCTTTGGAACGTAGGTTACCAAATGTCGGAGTGTTTCTTTCTGAGGAATCAGTATTTCTGTATTGTTTAAATTTAATTGTTGGGCAATCTGAAAATTTACACCAAACTGTGAATTATCCAATGCTGTATGTGTCGCATAAATATTGATGTCATATTTTACAGCTTTTAGTATAACTCGTTCTACATAGGTTCTTCCGGTAATTTTTTTCATTCCGGAAAAAATAATAGGGTGAAAACTAATGATAAGATTTGCGCCCTTTTCTATTGCTTCGTCAACTACCGCCTCTGTCGTGTCAAGTGTTACAAGAACCTTTGAGACTTCTGACTCTTTGTTTCCTACCAAAAGTCCAACATTGTCAAAGTCCTCCGCATAAGACAGTGGTGCTAGTTCTTCAAGTTTATTTATAATGTTATTGACTGTCATTTTTTCTTAGTATTAATTTTTCTGTTTCCATATCATTTTCCACTCCTAGAAAGAACGTTTTAAATCCAAATTTTTCCAATAATTTTTTAGAAACTATATTTTTAGGATTTATTATTCCAATGATGTCTTTTTCCGAATGAATTTCATCTGCCAACTTTAGCATATACTCACAGACTTGAGTTCCCAATCCTTTTCCCCAAAATTCTTGATGCAAAACGTAACCTATTTCAAAAATAGAATTGTCTTTCCGATAATTTACCAATTTACAATTTCCTATAAACTCTTGGTTCTTATAAATTTTATAGTACCCTAATTGGGTATGCTCTTCATTCAACTTGAGGGTTCTACTAAAGTTTTTTCTGGCTTCATCTTTACTTAGTCCCTTTTCTGTAATGTACTTCATCACTTCTTTTTCTCGAACTAATTTATAATACAATAAAAAATCTTTAGGTTGGTATCTTTGAAAAAGAAGTAAGGACATTTTTGTTTATACTAAATTATACCTATCTCTCATGTATCAAATGTAATAAAAAAACCTTCAAAAAATTTGAAGGTTTAGATATCGCTTTTAAATAAATTACTCTAAAATCTCCATATCGAAATACAGCGTAGCATTTGGAGGAATTACGCCTCCGGCGCCTTGTGCTCCATAGCCTAATTCCGGTGGGATAATCAAAAACACTTTTGAACCTTTTTTAAACATCGTCAATGCTTCCATCCAACCTTGAATAAGTTGTGTTTTACCAACTTCTGCTTGTAGTGGTTGATTTCTGTCATGAGAAGAGTCTAGTTTTTTCCCATCAGCTAACCGTAGTGTATAATGTACGTTTATTGACTCGCCATCAACTGGAACAGCACCCGTTCCTTCTTTATCAATATAGTATTTCAGTCCTGATTCGGTAGATTTTGCTTTGGCAGCTAATTCTTTTTGGCGCTTTACTTCTGTATCTAGCTTAGCTGCTTCTAGTCTTTCGATTTCTGCAAGTTTTTCAGCATGTGCCTTTTCCGCTTTAGCAAAAGCCTCTCCTCCGTTATAATCTTTGTATTTATCTCCTTTTTTTAGGATATAGACATGATTAATCACAATGTCTTCTTTTGGTCTGTCTTGTGCTCCTTTTTCTACATTGGCAATGGTATCTATCACTTCCAAACCGTCTATAACTTGTCCAAAAATGGTATGTTTGCTATCTAACCAAGGCGTTGCTACTTCCGTAATAAAAAATTGGCTTCCATTGGTTCCCGGTCCGGCATTTGCCATGGACAAAATTCCTTTTTTATCATGTTTTTTATCAGAGAAAAATTCGTCTGCAAAGTTATAACCCGGACCTCCTGTTCCTTTCCCATCCGGGTCTCCTCCCTGAATCATAAAATCTTTGATGACACGGTGGAAGACAATCCCATCATAATATGGTGTTCCTAGTGGTTTGGCTTCATTTGCTTTTGTTCCTTCTGCTAGTCCTACAAAATTGGCAACTGTAAGCGGTGCATCTTCTTCATACAATTCGATGGTCATATTTCCTTTGCTCGTTTCCATTTGAGCATATAACCCATCTTTTAAATTTTCGTATTTTTCTTTACTCATTGAATTTGGTATTTTGACAGTTGAGCAACTTGTAAGTAAAATTGCAGCTGTCAGGATTGTTATTATTTTTTTCATTTTATTTTGATTTTTTCTGAATGTCCAACATATATATTGTAAAAACTAACGGTTCATTTCCTCCTATTTTATTTTGGTCGCCATAGCTCCCATATGCCAATGCTGATGGAAAGAGAAGTGTTGCTGAATCTCCTTTTTCTATCATTTGTAGCCCAATCTGCAATCCTCTAGGTAAGTCAGTTTTCCCCATCACAATCGTCTGAGTCTTATTTTCTTCTTTGGAATATACTAATTGCTCATTTAGAGTTTTAACTTCGTATTCGTACTTTACAACATCTAAATTTTTTGCCATTGTCGATGTTGTTTCTCCTAAATTTGAAGTCCAAAATCCATAGGATGTTTTTATAAATTTTTTTTGAGATTGGTCTATATATGTTTGAATCATTAAATTGTCTTCATTGAGAATTTGTCTGTTCAAATCTTGTGAAAATTCCATAAATTTCCCTCGATTATTTTCATAATTAACAGGGTACTGAATCACTTTATTCTTGCAAGAGAAAAGTAATACTAATATCAATATGGATAATGTAGTTTTCAAATTTCTACAGCTTGTAATCTATCTTTATATTGTTCTAATAAATTCTGAAATTTAGTTAATGTTTGTTCCATAGCATCATCTGATCGTCCACCGGCAGCGTTTATATGTCCACCTCCGTTGAAATGTTCTCTCGCAAATTCATTTACATTAAAGTTTCCTTTGGAACGAAATGAAATTTTAATGAAATCATGCTGTTGGTCTTCTATAAAAATCACTGAAAATACAAAATTATTGATTCCTAATCCATAGTTAACAAAGCCTTCTGTATCTCCTTTTTGTGAACTATATTCCAACTGCTGTTTGCGGGTTAGGTACATAAACGCAGTTCGACTTTCCGGAAATGTTTTCATGGACTCTAATACTAATCCCAACAACTTTAAACGCCCCGGTGATTGGGTATCGTACACATTGTTGTTAATTTGATCTATTTCGATTCCTTTTTCTAGGAGATGAGCAACGACTCTATGTGTTGAGGCTGATGTGTTTCTAAATCGAAAATTACCTGTATCAGTCATAATTCCGGTATAAATACATTCAGAAATTGTTTTATCCAGCAAATCTAAGTCCCCCATCGTGTCCATAAAGTTATATACCATTTGGCAGGTAGCCGGGATGGTAACGTCTGAATACATGAAATCAAATTGGTCAGGCTCTTGATGGTGATCAATCATTACTTTTGGAACTTTTGACTTTCTCACCCAATTACCAAGTTCATCAATTCGACTTAGATTATTAAAATCCAGAATAAATATAAGTTCTGCATTTTCAACTATCGCCCTTCCTTTTTTGGGGTTATATTCTGCAATGGTAATTTTTCTAGCTCCATCCATCCATTTTAAAAATTTCGGAAAGTCATTAGGGGCAACTATTTCACACTCATGCCCTAATTTACTCAAGTAATGCGACATAGCAAGGGTGGACCCAATTGCATCTCCGTCCGGATTTCGGTGTGGAAGAATTACAATTCGTTTGGGTTGTGAAAGTAATTTTTTTAGTTCTTCAAAATTTTCCATCTGCATAGTTTGCGAAGATAGAATTTTAAGTAGAATTGTACAAACCTATAAGGTTGCTAAAAACCTCATAGGTTGTGTGCATTTTACAAATCTCGCTTCTTTAGTAATCGGTAGGAAAATCCTAAAAAAATAAAAATATAAATAACAGCGGCTATGGCAAATGTCCAATCTACAGTTTTGTACTCAAATACAGAACCGCCTAATATGAAACTTTCCGGATTTATTTTAGGAAAATCTATGAGTTTTGAAGAGGCGTTTAATGGTAAATAGTTTGAAATATAGAAGCCATAAGGGTCTATCTTATCAAACCCATCCATCCATGCTTTGAGTAAAACTTCGACTGTAGAAATAGTTCCTTCTATCATCCAAAGTACAAATAGCCCCAAAAATGCAAATGCCGTTTTTCGTAATAAAATGGATAGGAATAAACAGATGGAAAAGAATAGGTTTAATTTTAGAAAATAAGCTCCTATGTATTCCATTCCTTTGAAAATGTTTTCCTGAGTATTGGAAAAAGCTAGTCCTAATGCAAGACATATTCCAAATACAAAAAGGGTAGAAACTAAAGCAATAACTAGATTTGTCAGAACTTTAGAAGTCAAGTATTCTTTTTTGCTTAAACCGTCAATTAGGTTTTGTTTTAGTGTCCGATTAGAGTATTCGTTGGTAACATTTGTAATGATAATAACGGCTATAAAAATTTTACCAATTGCTACCAAGAAAGTTACATTTTGCCAAACTTCTGGGAAGTTAAACATTCCTAATTTTGCAATGTTGAGTTTCATTCCACCAATTTCAGGCTTTATAAAAGCCAAAATCAATCCTGCGACAATAAGTAATGCGAAGTATAGTAATGTAAATATCCGTGTGGTTTTATAGTAATAAATTTTATTCCACTCTATTTTAAGTAGTCGTAACATAATTAATTTTGGTTTTGTGTTAGTTTTAAGAATTGTTGTTCCAGGCTCTCTTTTCGTTTTACCAAATGAGTCAAAACAATCCCTTTTTCAAAAAGTAAACGATTTAGACTTTCTGCACTTAAGTCTTCTTTTAGAAGTGCTTTTATCACTGTCCCTTCTTCTGAAATTTTATCAAAAAACTGCATTGCTTCTAGAGTCAATTTTAGGTTTATATTATCAGAAGAATTTAACTCAAAGTAACCGAAACTTGCTGTCATTTCATCTACTCTTCCACTGTAAATTGTTCTTCCTTTTTCTAAAATCACTACATGGGAACATACTTTTTCCACCTCATCCAAAAGGTGACTTGCTAATATGATGGTTGTTCCCTGTGATGCAATTTCTTGTATAATTTCACGAATTTTGATAATTCCCTGTGGGTCAAGTCCATTTGTGGGTTCATCAAGGATTAAAACATACGGGTCATTTAGCAAAGCCGCAGCTATGGCCAACCGCTGTTTCATACCAAGGGAAAAGGTACTAAATTTATCTTTTTTACGCTCTAGTAACCCAACTAATTCTAGCTTTTCGTCAATTTTAAAATAGGAAACTCCTTTTATTTGTGCTACTATTTCTAAATTTTTCTCTGCCGACAAGTATGGATAAAAATTGGGGCGCTCTATGATGGCTCCCACTTTTTTCAAAGATTCGTTAGTATGTGTTTGCCCAAACCATTTCCAGTTTCCACTTGAGGGATTTACAACATTTAGTATCATCCCTAATGTTGTAGATTTTCCACTACCATTTGGACCAAGAAGTCCATAAACATTGCCTTTTTCTACTGAGAAACTTAAATCGTTAACTGCTGTTAATTTTCCAAACTTTTTATTTAATTGTTGAATTTCCAGTACTTTTTCCATAGTGTTCTAAATTCGTTAGTCAATTTCCTTGTCTATCAAGAATTACTGGATTAGTCATTGAAATAATTAAAACGTAACACACTTCCACAAAAAAACCTCAAAAAATTATGAGGTTCTTTAATTTTTCACATTATGATTCTAGCTTTATTACTTAGAAACAAATTCATTTGGATTTTCCTTGAATTGACTTTTACAATGCGAACTACAAAATCCAAAAACTTCACCTTTATACGTTAAAGTATCAGACAGGTACTCTGCAGTATTCATTCGGCAAACAGGATCTTTTTCATTGACAACCGCTACCTCTAGCTTTTGTGGAGAATCCATTTTTTCTTCTACCACCTTCACTTCTGTATCATGATGCTCGTGTTTTTCATGACCTTCATATCCGGTATGTGTATCCTGTTTATCTTTACATGAGATAAATACTAAGGTTAATACAGCAATCATTACTACGTTTTTTACTTTCATTTTATTTAGTTTAATAGTTTATTTATATCCTCAATCAGCCACTCAATTTGGGGATGGTATGTTCCTGACAAACTGAACTTTTCTCCTTTTCTATCCTCAAAATTCAGTCCTGAATAGTACAAAATCGGGAGTTGATTTTCGTTAAATCGCGAACGAATATTCCCCTCACGGTCAACCAAAGCAAATTTTCCACTATGGTCTAAACCTTCTGCTGTATTTTCATCTTCACCTATGTATATATTGAATTTTTTGCTCAAACGATAGATATAGTCACGGCTTCCGGTAAGAAAATGCCAGTTTGGGTTAGATATTTTTAGTTTTTCTTTATGTTCTTTCAATGCTTTGGGGGTATCTCTTTTTGGATCTATTGTAATGGATACAATTGTAAAATTAGAGTTATTGATGTTTTCTTCAACTTTTTTTAAATTTTGGTTCATTATAGGGCAAATTGTCGGACAATTTGTAAAGAAAAATTCCACTACATAAACTTTTCCTTCTAAATCTTCCGTGGTTATAATTTGTCCATCTTCATTTTTTAATTCAAAACTAGGAACTTTCATCACTGTAAAAAGTTGTGTTTTTGTATTGATTCTATACATCCACACAATTCCTACAATAATAATTGCCAAAACAAGTCCAAAAATGATTTGTCTTTTCATGTGTTTATTTTCATTGCTTATATGATTACATATAACCTTTGATAATTCATTAGTTAACTCAATGTACTCATTCAAAGATACAATGATTTCTACTTTTCACTAAGTGAATTTTGTCATAAACCGCTTTTTTCAAAATTAATTAAAATCACCTTTACCAATTTAGGATTAAATCCTTAGTTTTGCCCTTATTTAGATTTAGTTAAAATTAAAATTAGGGAAATAATGAAAAAAATAATCTTTTTAATTACTGTTTTTTCAATTACAATATTCTCATGCAAATCAGAAAAAACAGATACAAACAAAATAGAAAATACAACAGAAGAAACAACTGGTACAAACAAAATTGTTTCTCTAAACGGTGCGATTACTGAAACCATTGCTGCACTAGGCGTAAGCAATAAAATTGTAGGAAAAGATGTGACTAGTACATTCCCTGCTGGCATTACAGCTCCTGAATTGGGACATGTCCGTTCTATGACAATAGAACCGATTATGTCTGTTTCTCCAAACTTGATTTTGGCTTCCGAAAAAGATATAAATCCTGATTTAATAACTAAAATTAAGGAATCAAAAATTAAAATGACTTTGGTAAAACAAGAATATTCAGTAGATGGTGCCAAAAACCTAATTAAACAAGTGGCTGAAGCTATTGGACAAACAAGTTATCAATCATTAATTGACAAAATTGATACTGATTTATTGGAAGTTAAGCCAATTGAGACAAATCCAAAAGTACTTTTCATTTATGCACGTGGTACGGGAAATATAATGGTTGCCGGACAAAATACTCCGATGGATGCGTTGATTTCAATGGCTGGTGGACAAAATGCTATTACAGGATTTGACAACTTCAAACCATTGACTCCCGAAGCCGTAGTTCAAGGAAATCCTGACGTAATTTTAATGTTTGATTCCGGCATACAGAGCTTAGGGGGTATTGATGGAGTTCTAAAAACTCCCGGAATTGAACAAACCAATGCTGGTAAGAACAAAAAGGTGATTACTATGGATGGTGCTTTAATTTCAAATTTTGGACCACGAACAGGTGAAGCTATCATAGAACTAAATAAGCTACTTATTGACAGTGCAAAATAAACTGTCGGTATATCTCATCATAAGTACCTTATTGTTAATTTCTTTAGCAGTAGGTGCATTGTTCATGGGTGTTTATGACTTTGGAGGAAAGTCTCCTTTATCCATTTTGATAGGTACCATAAATGATGATCCGACTATTTCATTGAGCGAACGGTATGTGATTCTAGACATTCGACTTGCAAGAGTTATCATGGCTATTTTGATTGGTAGTATTTTGGCAGTTTCCGGTACGGCAATGCAGGGAATGTTCAAAAATCCACTGGCAACTCCTGATTTAATTGGGATTACTGCGGGTGCAACACTGATGGCTGCTATTACTATTATTTTGGGAGCAAACTTTCGAAACCACTTTCCAGAATATATTCAAAATTCCATTCTAAGTATTGCTGCGTTTATTGGTTCATTATTGGTGACCATATTGGTTTATAAAATTTCAACTGCACAAGGGAAAACCAATGTTATAATTATGCTTTTGGCGGGGGTTGCTATTACGGCTTTGGGATTTGCTATTGTTGGTTTTTTGATCTACTTGTCAAATGACGAACAGCTTCGTGATTTAACTTTTTGGAATTTAGGAAGTCTAGGAGGTGCTACGTGGCAAAAGAATGGCATATTACTCATTGTAATGCTTTTATCTTACTCCCTTTTAATCAATAAAGGAAAGGCTCTAAACGCTATGATGCTTGGTGAAAAAGATGCTGAACATTTGGGTATTCCTGTTGAAAAAATAAAAAAACAAATCATTGTACTAGTAGCGTTGATGATTGGAGCTTGTGTTGCCTTTTCAGGCACAATTGGATTTGTTGGGTTAATTGTTCCTTATATTCTACGTTTAATTTTCAAATCCAATTATCAAATTATTCTACCTCTCTCTGCTGTGTTAGGTAGTGTTTTATTACTCGTGGCTGATACATTTAGCCGTACAGTTGTTGCACCATCTGAAATACCAATTGGGGTTTTGACTGCATTTATGGGTGCTCCTATTTTCATTGCAATTCTAATTCGCTATAAAAACTCTATGTAATGATTAAAGGGCAAAAAATTTCCTATTCGCATGCAAAACATACGATTTTAAAGGACATCAATATTCAGGTTAAATATGGTGAATTTTTAGCTATTGTAGGACCAAATGGTGCAGGTAAATCAACATTGCTCAGTATTTTGGCAAATGAATTAGAAACAAAAAAAAACAGCTCTATCTTATTTAAAGATAAAACATTTAAACAATGGAATTTAAACGAGTTAGCTAGAAATAAAGCAAAGTTTTCGCAACATCATACAAATGACATTCCACTATTGGTCAAAGATGTCGTTTTAATGGGGCGGTATCCTTATTTCCAATCTACTCCTAGTTCAAAAGACTTAAAAGCTATAGAAATTGCAATGCAGGAAACGGAAGTAAAGCAATTACAAAATCGTGAATACAATTCGCTTTCAGGTGGTGAAAAGCAACGTGTGCATTTAGCACGTGTTTTGACTCAATTGCAAAATTCTATTTCAAAAAAATTATTGTTTCTAGACGAACCTTTGAACAACCTTGATGTGAAACACCAATACCACATTTTAAATTCCATTCAAAATTTCACTAAAAACGGTAACTCATCCGTAGTCGTTTTACATGACCTGAATCTTGCCGCACAATTTGCAGATCGTGTTGTTTTGATGAAAAATGGGGAAATCGTTGCTTGTGGAAAACCCTCTGCTATTTTTCAAGAAAAAATAATTCACCACGCATACGAATTTTCCTGTAAAATATTTACAAATCCCATTACTCATGATCCAATGATTGTTTTTGGAGAAGAATTATAGAATTTAAATCTCGATATCAAATGTTAATTTGTAATTTAATCCTAAACTTATTTTAATAAATTAAACTCAATATATAATAATTATGACAACCCATACTTTAAAAGAAAAATGGACTTCACTAAAAGCAGAACGACCTCATATAAGAATAAGAAATGCTGCTGATGCCCTAGGTGTAAGTGAAGGAGAGCTACTCGCTACCAATGTGGGCGAAGGTGTAACCGTTTTGCGTCCCGCATTTGTAGAAATTCTACAAAATGTTGAACAATTAGGAAAAGTAATGGCACTGACTCGAAATGATGAGTGTGTTCATGAACGTAAAGGTATTTATTTAAATCCTGATTTCAGTTCGCCTCATGCTCAACTGTTTGTAGGTAACGATATTGACTTACGAATTTTTCTCTCGCAATGGAAATATGCTTTTGCTGTGGTAGAAGGTGATAAAAAATCACTCCAGTTCTTTGGTATAGATGGATTAGCAATTCACAAAATCTATTTAACCAAAGATAGCAATTCTGAAGCCTTTGATACTTTGGTTGCAAAGTACAAAGCAGATAAGCAATCGTCAGAAATAAAAACAGAGAAAATCTCCGAAAAAACCATTGAAAAATCAGATGAAAGTATTGATGTCATAGGATTTCAAACGGCTTGGAAAGCATTAAAAGACACGCATGATTTTTATATGGTGTTACATAAATTTGGTGTAACTCGTACACAAGCATTGCGCCTAGCTCCTGATGAAACCTTTGCAAAAAAAATAAATAATGAAAAGGTTGTTACACTACTAGAACAAGCATCTGCACGGGAATTTCCAATCATGGTTTTTGTAGGAAATCGTGGGAATATTCAAATTCACACGGGAAATGTAAAAAAAATAATGTGGCATGGAAGCTGGATTAACGTAATGGATCCTAATTTTAATCTACATTTGGACACTGCACGAATTGCTGAAACTTGGGTTGTTCGAAAACCTACTGAAGATGGAATTGTCACAGCTGTGGAAATTTTTGACAAAAACGGTGAAATTATTATTCAGTTCTTTGGTAAAAGAAAGCCCGGTGTACCTGAGTTAGAGGTTTGGAGAGATTTGGTTGCTGAATTAGAAATTTAGTAATTCAATGTAAATTGGTACATAAAATACCTCAACGTATTTATTTATTCTGAGGTATTTTGCAAATAGTTGAATTTTTTAAAACAATCGGATTATAAAATAGAACAGTGCTGCAATCAAGGCTGAAACCGGAATAGTTAATACCCAAGCCCACAATAAATTTATCGTCACTCCCCAACGAACTGCCGACACTCTTTTTGTAATTCCTACCCCAATGATTGACCCAGTAATGGTATGTGTTGTGGAAACCGGAATTCCTAACATTTCAGATATATACAAAGTTATTGCTCCAGCAGTTTCTGCTGAAACGCCCTCTAGTGGAGTTACTTTTGTTATTTTAGTCCCCATTGTTTTTACAATCTTCCACCCGCCACTCATTGTTCCTAATCCGATTACAATAAAACTTGTCAATGGTACCCACCAGTATTCACTCACAAAATATTTAAATCGGTCAGGTGCATTTACCCATTCTGTATCGCCATTATTCACATGATAAAATATAACAGCCGCTCCTATAATGCCCATCACTTTTTGTGCGTCATTACCACCATGCCCTAAACTAAACAAAGCTGATGAAACCAATTGCAATCGTTTGAACCATTTTTCGGCTTTATGGTACCTGACTCGTTTGAATATATTCATAATCAGTATCGTGATAAAATAGGCAATGGTCATTCCTATCAGTGGTGCCATAAAAATAAAAAGGAAAATAGGAATCACTTTTACATAATTAATCACATCTACTCCCTCACTTGCTAGACCTCCGGCATGGGCAATTGCAGCACCTATAAATCCTCCCACCAAGGTGTGTGAAGAAGAAGAAGGAATCCCAAACCACCAAGTCAATAAATTCCAAGTAATCGCTGCCAAAATTCCGGCAAGGATTACTTCTAGTATAATAAAATTCTCATTGACTGATTTTGCAATTGTATTTCCTATTTTAAATTCACCAATCCAATAAGCAGAAATGAAATAAGCAGCGAAGTTGAACATTGCTGCCCATAACACTGCCTGAAACGGGGTCAAAACACGGGTTGCCACTATAGTTGCGATAGAGTTTGCAGCATCATGAAAACCGTTTATGTAGTCAAAAACAAGTGCTAAAACAATAATTACAATTAGTAGAATATACTGTGGATCCATTCTCTATGAGTGTTTTACGGAGATTGACTCTAAAACATCTGCAACTGCTTTGCATTTGTCAGTAGTTGTTTCCAAAGCAGAGAAAACTTCTTTGTATTTGATGATGTCTTTTACATTTTCATATTCATCAAATATTTCATAAATTTCTTTGTCGTAAATATTGTCCACTTTGTTTTCAAGTTTATCAATTCGTTCACATTTTTTCAAAACCATAGCTAGATTGGAAAATCCCTCTAAATGGCTAAGTGCCTCATCTATATTTTGACATGCTTCTAAATTTGCTTCTGTAATTTTCCGAATTGATTTTTTTACTTTCTCTACTTGATAGAGTTTCATCCGACTTGCACTTCCGTCTATAAAATCGGCTACTTCATTGATTCTATTGGCAAGTGCATAAACGTCTTCCCTATCAAAAGGGGTTAAAAAGTTTTTGCTTAATTCAAAATTAATTTTATGTGCAATTTCATCTGCTTCTTCGTCTAATCGTTTGATTTTATCAAAGTATTTTTCTCGTTCTTCTGCTGTTTTTAGTAAAACTGCTTCGTGTAACGCATCTGCCATTTTCACTACAATTGTAGAAAGTTCTTTGAATAAAGGGAAAAACTTTTTGTCTTTTGGGACTAAGAACTGAAGAATCTTATTGAGTGACATTGTTTCATAATTTTAAATACTTTGCAAATATAGAAAACTACTCAAAAAAAAGACTGTTTTTCGGTACTTACATTAACTTTATGTTACCATTCTAAATTAAGCTGATTTAAACCAAAAAGTGGTTGTAAAATTGTGATCTAATTCAATTTGGAAATTTAAATGGAAACAACTTTTATTCTCTTCATCGTTGTACTACTATTTATTTTAGCAATCTCTGATTTGGTTGTAGGAGTCAGTAATGATGCGGTCAATTTTTTAAATTCAGCAATTGGGTCAAAAGTAGCTCCCTACAAATACATTATTCTGACAGCTATTTTGGGAATTATTTTAGGGTCACTATTTTCTAGTGGAATTATGGAAGTTGCCCGAAAAGGAATTTTCTATCCCCAGTTTTTCACTTTTGATACCATTCTCTTGGTTTTTCTTGCCGTGATGTTAACTGACATTGTATTGCTTGATATTTTCAACACTATGGGGTTGCCTACATCTACTACAGTTTCCATTATTTTTGAATTATTGGGTGCTTCTCTCATTATGGGAATACTCATCACATTTAGTCAAAATAATAATATCAATGAGGCTTTTAAATACATTAATTTTGAAAGTACAGGCTCTATTATTTCCGGTATTTTTCTATCTATATTAATTGCTTTTCTTTCGGGTATTGTCATTCATTACCTTACCCGTTTATTCTTTACTTTTGACTATAGAGCTACTCTAAAAAAATATGGAGCTATTTATGCAGGACTTGGTCTCACAGCAATTGTTTATTTTTTACTAATTAAAGGACTAAAAGGAACTTCACTACTGGAAACAGGTACAAAAGACTGGATTCAACACCATACATTTACAATTTGTGGTGTACTATTTGTAGTTAATTTTTTGATTTGTTTTTTACTTCAAAGATTTGCCAAAGTAAACCCTTTGAAAATAATCGTATTGGCTGGAACATTTTCACTAGCTATGGCTTTTGCAGGAAATGATTTGGTTAATTTCATAGGGGTTCCAATCACCGGTTTTTTAGCTTATCAAAATTGGACAAATTCAGGAGTGCCGGCTGATCAGCATTACCAAGATTTTCTAGCAGGAAATGAGGTCATTATTCCTAATTATATGCTTTTAATTGCCGGAATTGTTATGGCTTTGACGATTTGGCTAAGCGCAAAGGCAAAGAAGGTTACCGAAACCGAAGTAAACTTAGGACGGCAAGATGAAGGGGATGAACGATTTAAACCCAATGTTGTTTCAAGAAGTATTGTTATGACTTCACTTCGTTTGGGTAATTTTTTAAATATATTAATTCCTAAAAATATTCGAGAGCGCTATGACATTAGTTTTGAACAGAGTAAAATCAGAAAAGCAACCATAACGCATGAATCCCCTGCCTTTGATTTGGTCAGAGCTTCTTCTAACCTCGTCATTGCCTCTATATTGATTGCTTGGGCAACTTCTTTGAAATTGCCTCTTTCTACTACTTATGTGTCTTTTATGGTTGCTATGGGAACTTCTCTTGCCGATAAGGCATGGGGGCGTGAAAGTGCTGTTTACAGAGTTGCCGGTGTACTGAGTGTTATTGGTGGATGGTTCATCACTGCTATAATCGCCTTTTCCATTGCCGGTATATTTGCTTTTATCTTATACAAAGGTGGAACTATTGGAACTATTGGTTTGGTTTTAGCTGTTTTGACTTATATTTTGATTTCACATATTACCTTTTCTAAAAAAGAAAGAAAATCTAAACAACAAAATGACCGTTTAATTTCACTAGACGAAGGAGATATAAATATCTTAGAAAAACAGCGAGAGATGACTGTAAATATCATCACAGATGTCAAAAATTGTTATTCTAAAATATTGACCGGGATTCAAAAAGGTGATAAAAAAATACTTAAAAAAACGCACGAAGAACTAGACGAATTAGATGAATACGCTCAAAAACTCAGAAATAAAAATTTAAAATTCATCAAAAATCTACAATCAGACGAACCTTTGATTACAGAAACACTTGTTTACAGTGGTGATTTAATTCAAGACGTACTGTATTCTCTAAATGTTATGAGTCAAGAAAGTTTAAATTATGTGAAGAATTTACACAAAAACCCTTCTGATTCATTTATGAATTTAATTTCTGAGGTAAATCAAAAAATGGATAGTCTATTCAGTTCTTCTATTAAATTCCTAAGTCACCCTCAGGAGTCTATAGAAGCGCTTTCAGGAGAAAGGCGAAACGTAAGAGCATACATCAATGAACAACTAGATAAGCAAATTTCTAATATTCAAAATGAAAAAATGGGTGTAAAACAGAGTATTTTCCAAACAACCATTTTCTTACAAAGTCGTGATATACAAGCTGTACTTATGCGAATTGCTAAACTTTATTTAAAAAGTAATTTGAGGCATTAGGGAAAAACATTTCATAAAGATATATAATACAAAAAAGTGCCTGTAAAATACAGGCACTTTTTATCTCCAATTTTTTTAAGGAGATAATCTCTCTGCTATCCATTCTCCATTTGCCAACCGATACCGTAATCGGTCATGTAAACGACTAGGTCTTCCTTGCCAAAACTCTACTTCAACAGGATGTACAATATAACCTCCCCAATTTTCTGGTTTTGGAATAATTTTACACTCATATTTCTGCTCCAATTCTTCCGCTTTTTTATCTAAATTTTCATCAAAAGGAATCACAGTACTTTGGGCAGATAATACTGCTCCAATTTGACTACCAATGGGTCTTTTGTGAAAATAATCCTCTGACATTTTCACAGGTACTTTCTCTGCCTTTCCTTTTATAATAATTTGTTGTTCTAGTTTATCCCAAAAAAATGAAAGACACACATGAGGATTCTCTGCCATAGATTTTCCTTTATCACTTTCATAATTTGTATAGAAAACCAGACCGTCTGTATTAAACTCTTTTAATAATACAATTCGCGTACGTGGGTAGCCGTCTGTTCCAATTGTTGCTAAACTCATAGCATAGGATTCTTGAATAAATTCAGCGTTTTGTGCTGACTCATACCAGTTTTGAAACATTTCAACCGGTGTTGCCGGAATACTTTTAAAATCTATAAAACTTTGTGAGTACTCCTTCCTTTTATTACTTAAATCTTGCTTCATTTAATTTTTTTTTTACCTTTATCAATGAGACTACAATAATTAATTCAAATTTAGTGGAAATTACAACGATTACAAAAGGAAAAATACTAATAGCACAGCCTTCTTTACTTGATGACACATTTAGTCGTTCGGTAGTTTTACTTTCAGATCACAATGATGAAGGTTCTGTAGGATTCATACTCAACAAACCTCTAAATCAACCTGTTAACCTGTATATTTCAGAATTAGAAAACGGGTTTAATGTTTATGAAGGTGGTCCGGTTGAGACCCAACATCTATATTATTTACACAAAAGACCTGATTTAATTCAGAATTCTGAACCAATTTCTAAGAACTTATATTGGTCAGGAGAGTATGAAGATGTTCGTCATGCCATAAATAATGGTCTTATCTCAGAAGATGAAATTCGTTTTTATTTAGGGTACAGTGGATGGGGTGAAAATCAATTACAAACAGAGATTGATGAAAATGCTTGGATTGTAGTAGATGAAAATGTGGATATATTTCAAGATTGGAACAACAATCTTTGGAAACAACAGTTAAAAAAACTGGGTGGAGAACATCTAATTTGGGTCAATACTCCGGCTGACCCTAGTATGAATTAATCACATCATACATAACAAGTCCGCTACTATAGAAGTTTGATGAGTCTCATAGCTTTTCTTACGATTTTGGCTAATTGAGAGGATTCCTTCACTTTCTATACAAATAAAAAGTTCATCTGACTTTTGTAGCTCAAAAGGATAAATCTCTGCTTCTTCTAGCAAAAATTGACCACTTTTAGTTAACAATTGACATAAATGATTTCGGGTAACACTTCGTATTCCACCTTCTGACAACTTGGGTGTTTTAACTACATTATCCTTAATCAAAAAGAGAGACCCTAGCAATGTTCGGGCGATTCGTTTTTCAGGATTCAGCAAAACTAAATCATGTAATTCATTTTCCTGCAGATATGCCTGTGCAATTATTTCTTCCGGTTTATGAGAGTTTACTTGTGCAAAAAATGTGGGATTTACACTATAATCTTTGAAAACATCAATTTCAGCTTTATCTTTTTTCCAACTGTAATATATATCTTCATTTTCTGATTCTACTTCAATCAAATATGAAATAGAAGTATGTGTTAAGTGATTAATTTTCTCTGTATTTCTAAAAACAGAAAGTTTAATTTTAGCATTGGAAATGGAATTGGCTTGTGCTACCTTTTTTATTTCTTCCTCTAAAAATTCTTGTGTAAATGTCAGTGGTATTTTCATCCTAAAAATACGCATGGAAGCCATCAAATTAAAGTAATGTTCTTCCCAAAGTAACAAATTCCCATCTGATACTTTTACATATTCTTTGATTATATCTCCTAGCTGAAAAGCCCGATTGGACTTTCCAAACAAAGCATCAGACTCAGAAAAAAGATTTCCATTAAAGATATACTGCACAAAAAGTTTTTTAGTGGTTATGAACCTAAAATCTTTTTAAGATCATCTATTTGACTTTCCCAAAGTAATTTTGCTTCCTCTATTTCATCTGGTTCTGCAAAATCGGTTATCATTAGAGAAACATCACCGGTCAAATCATCTTCTACAATATTCAATTCAAAAAAATACTTTGTATCCTCATCCTCTTCCCACTGAAAACGCACATAGGTATCTTGTTTACTTTTTACCAAAAAAGCAGATTGTTCATCACCGTCCCAAATAAAAGTATATTTTTCCCCACGTGAATTTACATTGTCTGCAAACCACTCAGATAACCCCGAAGGATTGGACGTGTAATTATAAAGTAATGAAGGTGAAGAATTAATCACAAACTCCATTTGAAACTTTTCTCGAGTCATATTCGTTTTTTAATTGGTTTGCAATATATAAAATACACACATACCACCAAACATTTTTCAGATAAGTTTTGCTGATTTATAATAAGATTTTATATTTGCAGTCCTTTTAAGAGGCGAGGTAGCTCAGGTGGTTAGAGCGCAGGATTCATAACCCTGAGGTCGGGGGTTCAATTCCCCCCTTCGCTACAAAATAAAAAGCTATCTTTATAGGTAGCTTTTTTTATATGAAGTTCACTGTTTACGTTTTGTTTTCTAAAACTCTATTTTTCTTCCTGTTTCTAAATTTTGTGATTTTGCTAAAACTCCACAAAGATGAAATAACATTCTTGCACCTACATTCCCATCCCAATCATCATTCTTCCCAGGAGCAACCTCAACCAAATCAAAACCAATAATTTCTCTACCTGAACTTGCTAATTTACTCAACAGATAAGTTGCTTGTTCAAAGGAGAATCCACCTGGAACCGGTGTCCCCGTATTGGGACAATACCAAGGGTAAAGTCCATCAATATCAAAACTCACATGAACTTTTTGCGGAAGTTCTTTTATAATTCTGTCACACTGATCTGCCCAATTATAACCAAAAAATTGTTGGGATTTTAAATCATTATCAGTAAACACTTTGACTCGATTATTTTCTTGTTTCACAACCTCAACTTCTTGGTCACAAAAATCCCGAATACCTACTTGTACTATTTTTTTAATTTCCGAAATTTTCAGTGTGTTGAACATAATGGAAGCGTGTGAATAAGTAAAACCTTCGTAAGCATTTCGTAAATCCATATGCGCATCTAAATGTAAAATCCCAAATTCTGAATGTTTTGTTGCCAGTGCTTCATAAAAGCCAAGTGGTGTTGAGTGATCACCTCCCAAAAAACCAACTTTTTTATTTTGATTTAGCCAATAAAGTATGCGGTTTTTCACTTCATTTTTAAAAGTAGTAGTAGCTTGATTTATAGAGTCTAAAGTTATTTTTAATTCATTATGTTCTTCAATAGTTTTTCCATTTTCCAAAGCTGAAATGATGGTTTGAGCCATCACTCTAAACTTATCACTTTCCGCTTTCCAATTTGGAGTTTCATCATCCAAAAAAATTCCCAATTTCCATAATTCTGGAAATTCCTGATGAGCTAAATCTACCTGAAAAGATGCGTCTAGCACTGCTTTTACTCCTTCTGAAGCACCTGCTCCATAACTTACAGTAACTTCCCAAGGTGCCGGAACAATGATGATTTCACTTTGTTCTGAATTAAATGGCAATCCAAATAGTGTTCCGTCTGCCAAGCCAGGTTGGTTTGGATCAAAATTATTTATGATTTCCTGTTTGTTCATTTTGTACACATTTGTTGGACTACACAAAGATAGAAGTTTCTAAGTTTGCCCCTGTATAAAGTGATTTTTTTTAATTATAATTCAAATAGTTTTATAATCCTTGACTTACTTGATAAATTAGAATAAATTAGCTGAAAATTATTTCAGATGAATTACTCAAAACTTCCACCAGAAGATATGATTTTTGAAAAGGCTAGTATTTCTGATACTGAAGAACTGAGCAATGTTGCAATTCGTTCCAAACGTCATTGGGGCTATTCAAAAGAAGCAATGGAGTTATGGAATCAGAATTTGACGATTACAGAGGGTTTTCTAAAAACCCATACGGTAATCAAAGCAACGTTGGAAGATGAGATTGTTGGATTTTTCGCCTTGGAAGAAATCAAACCCACAACACGGATTGCTCAGTATTGGGTTGACACGCCTTATATGCGAAAAGGCTATGGTTCTGCAATGTTTAAATATTTAAAGGAATTTTTAAACCAACACCATGTTGAAAAAGCAACAGTAGTTTTAGATCCAAATGGATTGGCTTTCTTTGAAAAAAAGGGAGCAAAGGTCTTAGACAAAATTGAACATAAAGTAAAAAATAAACATTTACTGATCGTTGAATTTCCTATTGTATAAGGGTATTATTATCTTTTAAAAATTTAAACCAGGAATTGCCGGAAGGCTTTCTTTTGCTGTTTTCTTTGCTTTTTCCATGGCATTTGCTTTTACTTTATCAAGCGCTTTATTGAGCGTTACAACCAAAGTGTCTTCAAGTTGCTCTTTATCGGCAAGTAAACCCGATGCTATTTGAATATCTTTTATGGTAGCCAATTCTGTAAGTGTAATGGATACCGTTCCATCTGTAGAAGTTTCTGTAAAAGTACGACTATCTAATTGTTGTTTTAAGTTTTCGAAATTCGCTTGAGCAGATTGCAATTTGCCCATCATTTCCATTATATTTCCAAACATATCTTAATTATAAATATTTACTATATCACCCACTCGTTGTGCCGTATAAGTCCTTGGCGCACGATCTGCTCCTTTTAAAGGTTGTCCTGTCAGCAGTATCCACTCTGCTTCATCTTCAGGACAGTAGAGTTTGATATCCTCTATTACTTCTAGTGTTGAATTTACCGTTGGACAAATATGTGGAGCATTTCGGTCATATGCCTTGTAACCGCTATTTGTTTTCACAACAATAATCCCTCTAGAGCCGGTTCCTGCACCACCTACATACGTCCATCCTCTTGTTTCTAATTCACTATAAAGTGGAAGCCCTATATTTATAGATACCGAAATCGCATAGGCAGGATTACAGTCTTTCTGCCCATCATCATCACTACAACTAACTGATAATCCGAGTGTAAATAAAATTACCAAAACGGTTACTATCTTTAAATATTTCTTGTTCATACTGTATTCTTGCTCAATTATTACTATCTTTGCACTCATAGTCCTGCGGAATCCCGTAGGATTATTCTTTTTAAAATTGAATTAAATATTATGGCAAATATACAATATGTAACGAAAGAAGGATTGGATAAATTGCGTTCGGAATTAGAACAATTGGAGTCAATAGAACGCCCAAAGATATCACAACAGATTGCTGAGGCACGTGATAAAGGTGATTTGTCTGAAAATGCTGAATATGATGCTGCAAAAGAGGCTCAAGGGCTTTTGGAACTAAAGATTTCAAAACTTAAAGCTCAAGTTGCAAATGCTCGTGTGATTGATGCTTCCCAACTGGACAGTTCTAAAGTTTCCATTTTATCTACAGTTAAAATTAAAAATAAAACTACAGGAATGGAAATGACTTATACATTGGTTCCTGAAACCGAAGCAGACTTAGCTCGTGGGAAAATTTCGGTAAATACCCCCATTGCAAAAGGACTTCTTGGAAAGAAATTGAATGAAGTAGCTGAAATTACATTACCTAATGGTTCACAGATGCAAGTTGAAATTTTGGACATTAAAATAGACTAAGAATGGCTAGTGTTTTCACAAAAATAATTGACGGTGATATCCCATCTTATAAAATTGCTGAAGCTGATGATTTCATTGCAATTTTAGATGCTTTTCCGCTCGTGAAAGGACATGTGTTAGTCATCCCCAAAAAGGAAGTCGATAAAATATTTGAATTAGACAAGACTACTTATTCCGGTTTGATGAATTTTGCTTACGATATAGCACAAGCTGTTGAAAAGACTATCCCTTGCAAACGTGTAGGCATTGCTGTAGTTGGGCTAGAAGTTCCACACGTTCACGTTCATTTAGTTCCACTTAATGAGATGAATGATATTAATTTCACCCAACCTAAATTAAAATTGAGCGACAAAGAAATGAAAGAAGTTGCTGATAAAATTAAATCTCAGTTATAATTTAAAAAAAATGAATAAATACATAAAATTAATTATTGCTGCCTTAATGATTGCAGGAGGTGTTTTTCTATTTACAGAAAGAGAATACGGATGGGGTTCTATTATCATTTCCCTATCTTTAATTCCAATCTTATTGATTTTTAGAAATGAATATATTTTACTTGCATTTTGGCAAATGCGAAAACAAAATATAGATGGTGCAAAAAAATGGTTGAGTAAAATCACCAATCCTGAAAGTCAATTGGTACGTAAGCAAATGGGCTATTACCACTACATGTTAGGAATTACTGATGCTCAAAATAATGTAAACACTGCGGAGAAACACATGAAAAAAGCGTTAGAGTATGGTTTAAGTTTCAAACATGACCGTGCTATGGCAAAAATGAGTTTGGCCGGTGCCGCTATGGCAAAAGGGAGAAAACAAGAAGCTCAAACTCTTTTAAAAGAAGCCAAACAATTGGATAACCAAGGGATGTTTACAGAGCAAATAAAGATGATGCAAGAGCAAATGAAACGTATAAACGTGGGAAAAAATATGCAAAACCCTCATATGCGAAAAAGAGGAAAGTATTTTTAACTTTACACACTTGATGAGATACTCCCAAAAAAGGAGACTGATTCTCAAGGAACAGTCTCCTTTTTTATCTTATATTTAAAAGTCATCATCTAAATCCATTTCTGAATCTATTTCCAGATCATCAAAGTCATCATCCCCACTGTCGTTCTCCTCATCATCTTCATCTAAATTAATGATTTCCATATCACGTTTTGGTGCTTTTAGAGGCATTGTCCCAAACCGGTAAACCGTCAAAGGATAATTTAGTACGGCTTTTTTGTCTTCAATTGCTATCACTTCTACAAAGAAAGTCCACATATCAAAGTAGTCATAAACGAATATCATCCGAGTGCCTACTTTAGGCAATGCTTCATGAATATGAAAGTCCGCCATAGTTTCGTCTGACGATGTATCGTCCATATTTTCTAGTGGAATTTCTTTTCCTTGCATCCAACTCTCATCAGACTCATAAAATGAAGCCAACTCCTCCCCTTTTAAACTAAATGCACTCATTATCCCTTTGTACAGCGTAAACAATGTCTGCTTGTCACGTACTTCTATATCTCGAAATACGTCTTCTTTTGTGTCGAGAATTACACGAATTTTATAAATCACTGTTCTTTAAATTTTAGGTGTCAAATATAATTTTTTTCCGTATTCAATCATATACTTTTGAGCAGATTCATAATTATTTTCAATCTCTCCTTCTAATATAGCTTCTTTAATAGCATTCTTGATTAAACCTATCTCTCTACTTGGCTTTAAATCAAACGATTTCATAATATCTTCCCCTGAAATGGGAGGTTGAAAATTCCGAACTTTGTCTCTCTCTTCTACTTCTTTTATTTTTTGTTCAACCAATGAAAAATTCTTTGTAAATCGTTTTTGTTTTTTTTCATTTTTCGTCGTTATGTCTGCTTTACAAAGTGTTATCAAATCTTCAAAATCATCTCCTGTTTCAAATAATAATCTTCTCAGCGCAGCATCTGTCACATTTTCATCAATCAATGAAATTGGGCGAGAGCTTAGTTTTACTATTTTTTGAACATACTTTACCGAAGTTCCCAATGGTAATTTTAATCGTTTGAAAATTCGAAAAACCATTTTGGAACCCACAAATTCATGTGAGTGAAAAGTCCAACCAATCTTTTTATCAAATCGTTTGGTGGGTGCTTTTCCCACATCATGCAGCAGAGCTGCCCATCGTAACCAAATGTTGTTTGTATATTGTGCTATATTATCTACGACCTCCAGTGTATGATAAAAATTATCTTTGTGCCTCTGCCCCTCTACCTCTTCTATTCCTTTTAGTGCTGTTAGCTCTGGCAATATATACTGCATGAGTCCGGCATCATCTAGTAATTTTAGTCCAATTGAAGGTTTATCTACTGTCATTATTTTTTGAAACTCATCCATCACACGTTCTTTGGACACAATTTCTAATCGTTTTGCATTTTTTTGAATGGATTGAAATGATTTTGCTTCTATTGTAAAATTGAGTTGCGTCGCAAAACGAATCGCTCGCATCATCCGCAATGGATCATCTGAATACGTAATATCCGAGTCCAGTGGGGTGCGAATTATCTTATCTTTTAAATCTTGTATTCCATCAAATGGGTCGATTAATTCTCCGTAGTTTGGGGAATTTAACGCAATTGCCATTGCATTGATGGTAAAATCCCTTCTATGCTGGTCGTCTTCTATCGTTCCATTTTCCACCGATGGTTTTCTGCTGTCTTTGGAATAACTTTCTTTCCGTGCTCCTACAAATTCAAATTCCATTTCTTCCCACTTGAACATGGCAGTCCCAAATCGTTTAAATACAGACAATTTCGAAGCATTAGACGTTTTAGAATGAACACTTTCTGCCAGTTTTATTCCACTTCCAACAGTCACAAAATCAATATCCTTTTTATAATCGCGTTCCAATAAAAAATCCCGTACAAACCCACCTACTACATAGCTGTCCTGCCCTAATTCCTGAGCTGAAGACCGGACAATCTGAAATATCTTATGTGTAAGTGCCTTTTCTAACTTCATATTGCAAAAGTAAAGTTTGATTTTCTGAAATTGAAAGGAATTTATAATCTTTTTACTCCCTTATTACTTTTACCTGTCCGCCTGCAGATAGTTTTATGATGGAAGAAGCTCTAAATTTTGGGATAAAACTTTCACATTCCGGAAAGATGTAATCTACTTGTTCTATTATTTTTGGTGAAATATCATTATAATGAAATGGTGTTGGTTCTCCCGATAGATTTGCAGAAGTAGAAATCAGCGGAGCATTTATTTTTGAAATCAATTTTTTACAAAATAAATCTTTGGTCAAGCGGATGGCAATGGTATTGTCCTTTGCAATTATATTACTTGGTAGGTTTCGTGGATTATCATAAATAATGGTTGTTGGTTTCTCTGACAAATCAATGATGTCCCATGCCAACTCTGGAACATCAACTATACTTTGAAGACGGGCTTCACTTTCTACCAAAATGATAAACGATTTAGAATCAGGGCGGTTTTTTATTTGGAAAATCTTCTGAATAGCTTCTGAATTTGTAGCATCACAACCAATCCCAAACGTAGTGTCAGTTGGGTAAAGGAAAGTTTGAGTTTTTATGTTTGCTAAGTCCATCATTTTAATTCACTATATTTTTAATCCAACCTCTTATTGTGTATTTTTCATAGATTCCATCGGGAACTTTCTCATATTCAGATTCAAAGAATTCTTTTGGAATAAAAATATCTTCTTCGTCGATTAGGCAAATATTATTAGGATTATAGAAATCATAGTCCTTTATAGCTGAATTGTTTGTAATTAGTTTTTTTTCATTTCCTAAAGCTTCAAAAGGTCGAAAGCTCAATCCGGTTTGGTCATTTCGTTGAATGTCGAGAATTGATTTGCTCTCTTTCACCCAACTCATTGCTTCCGAAGTATTTATTCGTTGTCTGATTACTTGGAAATTTTTCAGATTTTGAATTCGTTTGCTGACCAATATAAATTTATAATTAATCCCTTTTTGGTTAAAATAGTCTGCCATTTTTCCCAAAATGGACAACCTATTATCGTGCGAACTTATATTGAATATATCATACTTATAAGATTTGCTTCTATAAATTTCGGTCGGTATAAAATTAGTCAGAAACTGAAATCCATATTCTTTACAATCTCTGGGTTCGTACGAAAATATTTTATCAAAAAACGGGAGAATTCTTTTTTGCCTAGGCATTTTCGACATACTATCAAACAAAAACGCTATATACTGGTGCGAAATCGATTTGAGAAAAACATGGGTTTTATTATTCAGATATTGACCATGAATGACGATGGTCTTGTCGAATTTATTTTCTCTATTGACTTGATAAATTCCTTTGAATCTATTTTTTTTCTTCAAGTTAATTCCAAAAATTTTCAAAATTCCCGAAATGGATTTATGGATGAAATTTTTGTACTGATAAAGAAGTGGATCTTTTTCATAATACATAACTTGGACTTCATAACCTTGATTTCTTAGTTCTTCTACCAAAAAATCTATATAGCCAAATATATAACTGGAAACAATTAAAATCTTCACGCTTTGGGTAGTTTTGTGATTCCTAGATACTTTTTCAAATAGAACTTTCTCAATTTAATATTCCATTTTTTTTTATGTTTCCCTAACCAATAAATATAGGGATTACCTCGCCTAATATCACCCGAAATGGTCGAATATTGGAATCCATTTTTCCATGCAACATAATTGAAGCTCAATTGGTCTCGACAACTCCAATTGGCTACAAAATACCACCAATCTTCCATCAATTGAATTACTTCGGGATCATTGTGTTTTCGCACCAAACAACCTCCTTTTATCAGTCCATTATTTTTCGGATAATTTTCGGATTTAAAAAATTCAATCTGTTTGAACATGACTTCCTCGTCGTCTCTGAAACTTCCTGACTTGTGTAGTTCCAAAATGCCGTTATACTCATCATAAATACAGTTTCTTCCGTCAGGAATTGTGTATTTATGCGAAAATACAGCCATTTTTTTATCTCCTAGGTAGGTTTGAATCATTTGGTTTAAATCACCAATAATAAGTAAGTTACCATCTATATAGATACTCAAATCATATGCTTCAAAAAATAAATGAGACAACAATTTGTAATAACGATTAGAACGAGTAAAATCACCTTTCACCGGGAGTTTGTCTATTGTTATCACCTCCCATGGAGTTGCTTTTAAATTTGGATTGTCCGTAAAACAAACATAATCAAATCCGGCAATTTTGGGTTGTGGAATCAGTCCGTTGTAATCCCCAAAAATGCTGGTATAAATTACATTTTTATTTTTCAGATTGCTACCCATAAACTATTGATAAGAGTTCAAGTATGCTTTCGCTGCACTTTCCCAACTAAAAAATACAGCTCTTTGTTTTGCTTTGTCAGAATAAAATTGTTGGTTGTTGTGGAATTCATTTAACGAATCAAATAACAAGTTTTTCATATAAATAGGGTCGAAGTTTTCCCAATAGAAAGCGGCGTCGGCACCAATTTCCGGCAATGAGGTAAGGTTCGACAAAAAAACAGGTTTCCCAAAGCGCATGGCTTCAATGGGTGGCAACCCAAAACCTTCGCCAATAGAAGGAAACAAAAAGGCTTCACAGTTTTTCATATAATATTGTTTCCCAATTTCGCTTACTCTTCCCGTCAAAAAAACACTATTCTCAAGATTTAGTTCCTTGATGAGTAAACGTATTTTTTCACCATAGGGCTTTGTGTTATTACCAGAAATTATAAGATTATAGTCAGGAATTTCTTTCATCATTCTCACGATTGCTTCAAAATTCTTTTTTGATAGAAATTCCCCAATCGAGTAAAAATAGGGCTTATCAACCAGAACTTCGGACCGGAATCTCGAGGTGTCAAAAAAGTCAGTTATAGGGTTTCCATTGTAAATGATTTTTTCTTCAATACCTTGTACATCGAAATACGAATGTGTCTGATTTTTGGTAAATTTAGAAATATAGGTAATCAAATCGGCTCTTTTTAGTTTCTCTTTAAACTGGTCAATTTGCTTTTTATTAGACGAATTTTCCGCAAAATTCACATCGTGAATAGTCAAAATATATTTTGAAGGTTTTTTTCGGGGTTCTATTTTTATATTTTGATTTAAACAATGCCAAACATCAAACCGACCAGAAACACCCCACCACTTTTTTCTTTGTAGAGAAGTATAGCGGTTGTACCGAAACGAATTCCCAAACTCTTTTTCTAATTCTTTTGGATTTTTTACATTTAAAATTAAATCTAAATCTAGATGTTCGATTTTTGATAAGGCTTTGATTAACTCATAATTAAAGATACCAAAACCAAATGTTCGGTTCTTGAGATTATGACTTTCTAAAAACACCTTTTTCACAGATAAGTTAATTTTTAATCAAATATAAGTTTCTTGTGAATACTATCATTATTTTTGTCCAAATCTAACAAATGATTTTTGAAGTAAATTCTAAATTTCAGTCTCTACAAAAAGAAATTTTATGTGTTTTTAATCTATTTGATAAAAATGGAGAAGACTTCATCATCGGTAAACGCAATAAAATAAAACTTTTTGAAATTGATGGAAAAACAGTCAATGTAAAGTCATTTAAAATTCCAAACAAACTCAATCAGATTGTTTATAAAAATTTCAGAAAATCCAAAGCTCGAAGGTCTTTTGAGTATGCCACAATTCTCTTGGAAAAAGGGATTGCCACACCTACCCCTATTGCTTTTCAAGAGAATTATGGCGGACTTGGACTACAACACAGTTTTTATGCTAGTGTCCACCAAGACTATGATTTGACATATCGGGAATTGGTCGAAGTAAAAGACTATCCGGATGAAGAAAACATCTTACAACAATTCACTCATTTTTGTTACAAAATGCACGAAGCAGGGATTGA
>JBKEAG010000086.1:0-10761 GCA_047972025.1 Moheibacter sp. | reverse complement strand
CTACGATAGTTTTATTTCTCCACCAAAGCCCTCAAATAACTGTACCGTCTCTTTGGGCTTTGGGGTTTCTTCTGGTTTATCACCTTTTACCCTTTCTCTTTCATCCTCAGCCCTATATCTTACAAAGACCGAAGCATAGAGTCCGTCGAAGTTGGTCGTGAGGGTATCGCCCTCTTTTTCTACGGTAAACTTGGCAAAGCCCTTGGCTTGTAAGTCCAGTACTCTCTTTTTATCTACAATCTCTAATTCTAGCGTTACTCCTGCCTGTAGTCCAAACTCAAACTCACCGGTTACTTTTATCTCTCCTCCGTCTCCCCATCCGTCCAGGGTATGGTAGGTAACGACCTCTGCGGCTTCTACGTTGCACCTGCCGGTTACATAGAGGTCAAAATAGTAATCTATGTCCAAATTGTCGCCAAATACCCAGTCGGCTACGTCTGTCAGTATCATCACGGCTTCTATAAAAGGCCCTACATAGGGCAACTTTCCGGCAAACATGAGCAGGTCTAGCCGTCCGGTGATTTCTACCAACGGGGCTGCTTTAAACACTGCTTTGTAGCGGGTACCTATCTCTCCGGGTTGGGTTTGGCTGACTTCTTTTACAAAAGATACTCCCCCCACAAAGGACGGACCGTCTACGTCTATCCGTACCGGTGATTTGGTGATTTTTTTCAGTGCTTTCTTTGCTGTTTTGCTTTTGAGTGCGTGGTTGAGCTTTCCTTTGTTTTTGGTTTTGGATGCTGTTCTTTGTTTTACGGCTTTGGAGTTGGTCTTTTTCAACTCGGCTTCGGCTGCTTCTGCTTCTGAACCAAAGGATAGCCGGTCTAGCATGTTGAGCATGTACATCACTGTGTTGAACACGTTGAAGAGTTCATGGTTGCCCTCTACTTCCAATCCGTATAGGGTTTCGCCTCTGTACGAAGCATCAAACGAACAACCGAAACTCTGAAACTTCAACTTATCTGCCAGTTTCAGCTTCTTTTTGTTTTTGTACTTCTTTTTCTTCTCTTCCTGCTGTTTTGCTTCGCTCCTGCGGGTTTGGTCCAGTATAATTTCAGCTCCTTTTCTATACGTATAGGTACTGTTCAGGTGCAGGGGATTTTGGTATTTCTCTCCCTGCAACATGTATAGGGATTCGTCTGCTTGGATTTTGAAATTGAAGCTGTATTCCAACTCCGGATATACCGTTATAGGTACCTTGTTTTGGTAGCGGCAGGTGTTGACCGGTACGTTGAAGCTATAATGCTGATCGCCAAAAAACCACTTGGTAGCTTCTTTCCCGTCTTTGGGGGGTCTGTGGGCTACACTCAGTACTACTTTGTGGTCGAGTGTGATTTCCTTTACTTCTACTTCATCCGGTAGGTCTGCCAACTGAAATACGTTGTTTTTGTGCTCTTTTCCCATCAGGGGCGTGTAAATGTCAGGACAGGTCGCTGCTTTGGTCACTAGGTCTAGCGTAAGCGCTGTTGTCAAATCACGGGTTTCCAAATTCGATAGCTTGTGGTGAACAATGTGCCAGTCTTCTTTTCTAGGGCCGGCGGTCATACTAAATCCATCTACCGTTGGCGTTACCAGTCCGCCTTTTTCTTGGAAGAGTATGGCGGGTGTTTTTTGTTCGGGTACTTTTGCCTGTATCTGGGTGTAGTGACAGAATTCGAACCCGGCAGACATCTGTACTTCCCCGTCATCTATATAGTAGATCTGGTTGGTTTGCTCTACATCAGGGGCTTGCTCTATTATCATTTCGTTCTTTACGGTAAGGTGCTTGGCGTAGAACGGTAAATCACGGGAAATTTCGCCCAGCCAGTCGGTATCGTATTTACGGTACAGCTGGGGGTGACTCAGCAGTATGCACAGTTTGGCTTTAACCATATTTATCCCCATGAAATTCTGTGGGGCAGACAGGACTTTGCCTATTGCTTTTGCCTGCCATTTGGGTTCTATCTGTATATAGGCTTTTATGATGCCGTCTTTGCCTACATGAAGCGTATAGTTTCCGTCTATTTTGTCGTCATAGCTGATGTAGTCGTCATCCCAAATGGATAGTTGAAGGGCTTCGCCTTGCTCAAAGCCTTCGGTTTCTATGTAGATCTGTACCCATTGCCCATAGGCTTTTTCTGTGTCTCCCAAAGGGGTTTCGTCCACATCTCGCCACTCGGCTTTTAGGATTTTTAGTTTTCTATATACTTCTATCTTTACTCCGGAATAGGGGTTTTGGTGAAATGTGTTCTTCGGGTTATAGTACGTGTGTATTTTGGGGTCTATAATGTTCTTGTCTAGAAATTCTTTCTTTTCACGGAGTCGGGTTTCTCTGTATTTACACTGTTCTATAACCCAATCGTAGTAGTCTTGGGTGATTTCTCCTCTTTCCAACCGTCCGAAAGCCTGTTCTTTTGTTCTACGGGTTTTTTCCAGTTTTTGTTCATACTCCAATTGGTTGGCTTGTAAGATGTCTTGGTATTCGCCTTTGGAAAACGGAAAAGGCCCGTAAACACTTCTCCCAAAATGGTAGTATTCTTTGCTTTTTTTCGGGTCGTGGTGGTGTGCCATCTCATCTTTCATGCTTTCATAGGTGGCTTGTAACCAATATGAATTGCCTACATAACCTTCATCTACATCTATGTCCATCTCTCTGGAAAGTACTTTGTCTTTCCATTCTTTTTCGGGATGCCCCTCCGGCCGCCATCGGTAGTCGCCTCCATCGTCCAAACAGAACATGTCCCAAACGGCATCCCTTTCTTCCGGTTTGTTTGTTATAAATAGGGAAAAACCAGGATCACTCTCTGCTCTGAATACCAAATGTGCCGGGCTATAGACCGCCAATAAACGGTCTTTGGGTCTCCACTCTATGATTTCTCCCCGGGATTTCTCTTGTATCAATTTCACCTTTATACTACTCATCTGCTCTATTTTGTGGATGATATTTTTATGTTTCTAAACCGATCCGTGGTATCTATGCCTTCTAACTGTGTAAGGTCTAAGAACGGATTTACTTGACCAAGGAGTTCTGTATCTGCATTGTCTATGTTTTGTTGTGAGAAGTCTGCTACTTGCCCGGTATGGGTAATCTCTATACAAGGACTGCCCCCTACTGCACATGTTCCCTTACTGTCTTCTAGTATGGGGTGTCCGCCATTTTGTGCTATGGTTACCTTTTTGTAATAGCCGTCCCACTTGGTCAGCGCAGGTACACAGGGGTTGTTGTTGTTCTTTTTGCAACTGCCAAAGGTGTTTTTTTCAAAGGTCATGCCTATGTCTTTGTGGGTTGCCATCAGCTTGTACGCAGCATCTTTGTCATTGATGTACTGCTTGGTCTGGGTAAGTACTTTTAGCGTGTCAGGGGTTGTTCCAAATTTACATTGACAAGTGGCTCCCTGACAGACTGCTTCTTTTTTTGCCATCTGATTAAGGTTTAACGGTTACTACGTAGTGGCTACTAATATACTGTTTTTTTATGAACTACCCCCCTTGCCTAAAGAGATAGAGGGGGCTCTATACAAATCCTTATGAGTTCCATACTTTTTTAAACAGTTCCCAGTAAGAGGGCTTTGGCTTTTTGGATGGTTTGTTGAGTTCATCAAAACCCCAATCCAATCCACTTGGCTTGTCGGGGATGAATTGACTGTTTTTATTCTCTTCTGCTAGAACATATAGGCTAAATGCTACTTTTCTTACGGAGTGAGCCGGGTGCAAGGGTTGGTAAAGGTCACAGTTTGCACGTATACACTTGGGAAGATAACTGTCTTTGTCTAAATCGTATATCACCGAAGATTTTAACCGTAGTACTGTTTCTTCTTTTTGTTTGTACTTACCCAAAGAGCCAGGAGCCTCTTCGTCACTACTAAAATTGACCTGAACGGTACCGTAAGGTGTTAGCTCTTCTTTGAGTAATTGTACTCCCTGTAACCGAATGGGGTTTGTAAAATCATCAAAAGAAAAGAGTAAATCAGATTCACGTTTTAGCCGGGGGGTATATTCTAAATGGATGGGATGAAAGAACAGTTGCCAAAACAAATCCTGCTTTAAACTTCGCTCTATGGTATGTCTGTTTTTTATTCTATGGTCAATTTGAGTGATGACCTCATCCATTAATTTTCCGGCACGTTTGGTGTAGATTTTTGCTTTCTTGTCTGTCCATCTTTTGGTGATTTCACGGTGGTTTAATGTGTCTTCTAGTGGTTGCATACGGTAGGCAACGTCTATTTCTATGGGAAATAGAGCATCTATCATTTCTATAGATAATTCTTCTGCTACTAGGTCCGGCTCTTTTTGGTTAAAAAAAACTTGCTCTTTGTTAATTGTAAATTTCCAAACCGGATGTTGTGGGTGTTTTTTGATTTTCAGCCGGATAATATAGTCTAGTCTTTTATCAGGATCTGGCTTTCCATCTTTGTAATAGCGGATAGTTATGCCGTATCGTTTTTCTAGTGGGGTAGATTTTGGATGAAAATGCAGTACATAGTTTGTTCCAAGACTGATTTTTGGTTGTGGGTCGGTATTGTCCATAGGAGGTTGCTTTATTTTTAGTGTATGATAAAATTATTTTCTCGGCTTATTCATTTTTTAAGACCTTGAAGGTTCTAAAAACCTTCAAGGTCTTATACTAAAACATTTCGTTTACCAAGATAATACTTTTTATATTTTTACCATATACTGAAAATGTCATCTTTGAGTTCTCACTACCGTGAATTACGGAGTAGCTTCTAAACCTTCTAATAGTTTGTCTTTTGGCATATAGCCCAACAGTAATTTTTCCAATTTTCCATCATGCCCAATGATGGCATACGCAGGGTAAGACAGTTGCCCTCTGAGTGAAAAGTAAGCAAAAGAGTTGACTCCCCGCCCATTTTGACCTTTTATGTAGCGGTAAGACTTTCCTTTGAATTTTACTTCTTCTTTTAATTCGGCATCAAATTTCACCGGAATATAGTTGGTGTTTATATGGCTCACTACTTCCTGCTCTTTGAAAGTTGTGTTGTCCATCCGTTTGCACCACCCGCACCAATCGGTATAGAAATCAATGAATAATGGTTTTTCGGGCGATTTTTTCATTTCGGCTTCGGCTTCTTCTAAATTCACCCAATTTATATCTTGTGCCGATAGTGAAATTGAGAGTAAAAATATGCTGAAAATGATGTAGTGTTTCATGTGTTTATTTATTGTTTTTCAATTGTCAGATAGAACCTCTGACGCTTATTTTAAACATATCGGTTTCCTTTGACATTCAATTGTTTGTCTGCAAAACTACAAATTATTTTACACCGTGCATCAATCGTTTTAATGTACCGTTCAGAATCAAGGCTATAACTCCAATCAGAAATGGTATTACCGTAAAAATCAAAAAGAATGTGGTCAGGTTGTAGTTGTCTGTTACTTCGTTTATCATTCCACCTAATTTACCGGAGGTTTTGTTTCCAATCGCCAAAGCCAAGTACCATACACCAAACATAAAGGCTATCATGCGTGCCGGAACGAGTTTACTCACATAGGAAAGTCCTACCGGCTGTACACAAAGTTCTCCCATGGTGTGAAATAGATAGGCCAAAATCAACCATACGAAACTTACCGATGCTGTTTTTGCTCCCTGTGGAATGTCCTTTGCTCCATACGCCAAAAAGGCAAATCCAATCCCTAATAAAAACAGTCCGATAGCATACTTTCCTGCCAAGGATGGGTTGAATTTGCTCTCCCACCATTTAGAGAAAATAGGTGCTAATGCTATGATAAACAATGAGTTTAGAATCAAAAACCATGTTGCCGGGATTTCTATTTCATTTTCTTTCTTTTTAACAACTTTGGCAGCAATAATTTCTTTCATTCCGGTTGCTTTTTCCGGTTCCATCAGTCGGAAATCATTTCCTTTTTTGTCCAAATCAATCATCTGAACATCAGCTCCGGATTGTAGGTCTTCTAATGTTCGGACAACCGTTGTCCGCTCTATCATCTGCTTTCCTTCTGGTAGTGTGTTTATACTGTTGATAGCAACAAAGGATTTTTCTTCTTCTCCCTTTTTGTTGGTTTCTACTACTTCATAAGCAGGATAACTGATTTCATAGGAGTAGGTATTGAAATTGGCATAAATCTTCCAGAAAATCAATGCCCAAATTATAAGGAAACTGAAACCCAAAATCAGATTGGACGCTAAGTAATTTTTATATGTTTTTCGAAATAATAAAAATAGGACATAGGATATAATGGCTACCGGAACTACGGTGATGATGACATCTACTATGTTAAACACCAAAGCGTAATTTCCTGCTAACACACGGTTTGTGTAGTCTTTGGCAAAGATACTCATGGAACCTCCTGCCTGTTCAAATGCTGCCCAAAAGAAGATAATGAGCGATGCAATTATCATTACAGCAAACATTCGGTTTCTTGTTATTTTTCCATACCGTAACGTTCGGGATACCAACAGCACTACAAACAAAATCAAGGCTATACTGATGACGTAATTGGAATAATCTACACTCCCAAATTCAAAAAGATTACGTTTTGAAATTTTTGACAGTGGGTCGTTGATTACCCACGTTAATCCAAATGTAGCAACAATCACCATTAAAATTTTATCTACCATTGTAAACGGGTTTCTGTCTTCCGTTTCTTCTTCCGTTTCTTCAACTGCCTGAACATTTGCTTTTGCCGGAGCTAACCCTACTTTTCCAAAAATTCCTTGAGCAAGGGTAAATTGTAATAGTCCCAACAGCATGAAGATTCCGGCAAGTCCAAACCCCCAACTCCAACCAACGTTTTCACCTAAATAACCACACAACATGATGCCTAGGAACGCTCCTGCATTTACCCCCATATAGAAAATAGTGTAGGCTCCATCTTTTTTCTCCGGATGGTCTTTGTACAATACCGAAATAAACGATGTCATATTTGGCTTGAAAAAACCTGTCCCAATAACTAATAAAAATAATCCAAGGTACAAAAAGAACGGGGTCTCTATCGCCATACTTGCATGTCCCAATGTCATAATGATGGCTCCTATAACGATGGCCTTTCGGTAACCTAAATAACGATCTGCTAATTGCCCACCTATGATAGGCGTTAAATAGAGCAATGCAAGGTAAGTTCCATAAAGTGCTAATGCGTTTTCTCTTGGCCAATCCCAACCACCAATTCCTACAGCACTTACTAGAAATAAAACCAATAAGGCACGCATACCATAGAAGGAAAACCGTTCCCACATTTCTGTGAAAAATAAAACGAATAATCCCGCCGGATGTCCTAGTACCTGAGTATTGAAAAATGAATTTTTGTCTGTTTGACTCTGCATGTGTTGTGATTTTAAAGGTTGAAAAATACGATGATTTTTTGAATTGAACAGTTTTTTAATTTGGGGGAGTAAAAAAACCTCATCAAAATAATTTATGATGAGGTTTGGATAATTTTGTGATTTTGTGAACTATCTGTTCTCTATTAATTTCTCTTTTTTGATGTTACTTGCAATTACATAATTGTAAACCAATAGCCCTAGAATTGTTAAAATTCCAATTCCAGCAATTACCATCCAAATATTTCCAGGGTGATAGTTCTCCCAAATCATTTGTGTCATTTGAACTTCAGACATTTGAAATTTTTCTGCGGCTTCCCTATAAAAATCGTTTTTGGTATAGGTTTCCGAAATTTCCGGTAGTGCTATATTTCTACTTGTTAATTCCTCTCGTATCAAAAGTACTTTGTCTGACATACTTGCGTATAAATCTCCTGTAATCCATTTAGTAAGTAGATTTGCTACGGCAATTGGTAAAAAATAAGTCCCCATATAGAGAGCTTCTTTTCCTTTTGGAGAAATTTTAGCAATATAATCTGAGAATTTAGGGTTGGATGTCATTTCTCCTATCGCAAAAATAAAAATACCTATAAGCGTGTAAAAAACATTGTTTGTGTAGAAAGACAAGGCAATACCGATTATTGCAATAAAAATACCGGACATCATTGCATTTATTGGTTTCCATTTCAAGATAATAGTAGAAATTATCATTTGAAATATGACGATAAAGAATGCGTCCATATTTACAATTTGCTCAGGGTTTATTCCACCATCCTGATTTTTATAAAAATCTGCAACTCCCGGTAAAATCGGGTACAAATTGTTATACAAAACTCTTGTATCTACCCATTCTTCAATAAATACCGGCAATGTATAAAACAGTTGATTAAACATAAGCCAGAAACCAACCATTATTATCAATAATAAAGTAAGTTTCATATCAGAAAGTGCTTCCCAGATATTTTTTAGTGATTTACCAATTGTCTGACCTAAAGAATCTTGAGATTTTTCACGATTTGGTTCTTTGAAAAAGAAGATAAGTAGTATTAAGTTCACCAATATGGCTGAAGCTGCCATAATAAAAACAATCTTCCAACCGTATAAATCTCTCAATTTTCCTGAAAACAGTGGTCCAAAGAAACCACCTACATTTATCATCATGTAAAATACGCCAAACCCAAAAGAAGAATTACGTTCATCTGTTGACTTGGTTACAATTGCTGATGCAACGGGTTTAAAGATAGCAGCACCCACTGCTACTACCAAAAACATGAGAAATACACTAGCATACGAAGTTACTTCTCCCATAAAATAATACCCAAACATCAAAAGTACGTAGGCAATTATCAATGAAACTTTGTACCCAATCTTATCTGAAATAGCTCCAGTGACTATGGGGAGCAAATAGAGAATAAAAGTAACATATGACATTATTTCTCCTCTTTCTACATGTGAGAAACCTAGAGCTCCATCATCAGTAGAGTTGGTTAAATAAAGTGCCAATACGGCAAAAAGACCATACCAAGCCCAGCGTTCAAAAAGTTCCATCACACTGGCTAACCAAAATGGTTTATTAAAGGATTTTAGTAATCCTATAAACCCTAACGATTCATTTTTATTTTCTGACATATATTTTTATTCTACACCGTGCATTAATTTCTTTAACGGATTACTAAACAAGGCAACCAAAATTGAGAATCCAACTAATACCAAACCAATTACTGTAAAGATATTTATGTAGTTTTCAAGTTGAGACTTTTGAACTTGCTCCTTTTGTTTCACCAACGCATCTGTTAATTTTAGTGATGAGTCAGATGAAATATCGGCTATTCCTCCTCTAAAATAGAGCCAATCATCATAGGAAATTCCGGCATTTTCACCAGCTTGTTTATCAGTATCAATAATTTTGGAATAACGTGCTCCTAAGTTATCCCATTTTTCTTTTATAAGCCAATCGTCAACTGATTTCAGTGTATCACCTATTGTTCTCACAGCCATCCAATCTGTAAGTGTTTTGTCACTATTTATTCCTTCACGTAGTTCTACCCAATCTTTTATATTGTGCCACTTTTCATAGCTTAAATTCTGTGGTAAATTTTCGGCAAGTGGTTTCCAGTCTTGAAAAGATGCTATGTCATTTTTCATTTCAAAGGCTTTTTCAACTGTAGTATTCATTGAAAATACATTTTCATCTACCTTTTCACCTCCACCATGTCCTGAACTGGTAAGTGCTGCAATTTGTCCACCTAAGAAATTCGCGATAGCAAAACTAAGGAACCATGCTCCCATAGCAGTTCCTGCCATACTTTTTGGTGATAATTTTGTAACCATTGACAAACCAATCGGTGATAGGAATAATTCTCCAGTTGTGTGTAGCATATATAAAATCACCAAGGTCAACAACGGAACTAAATTGTCAGATGACATTTTGTAACCGATGTAGGTTACCAAGAATCCAAGTCCTAGTTGAAGAATACCAAAGGCAAACTTCATCGGGATATTTGGATTTTTTCCGATTTTGGATAGTTTCACCCACATAACCGAAAAGATAGAGCCAAAAACGATAATAAAGAATGGGTTAAAGAATTGAGTCATAGAAGCAGGCATTTCCCATCCAAAGATACTTCTGTCCACATTTCTATCAGCAAACAAGGTTAAGGATGTTCCGGCTTGTTCAAAACATGCCCAAAAAACAATATTTATCAAAATGAAGATAATTAACGCAATCATCCTGTCTTTCCATTTCTTAACTTTATCTACTTTATCTTGTTTGATTCCAGCAGAAATTAGCTGATAAGTAACGAATATAAACAAGGCGAGAAATACATAGTTCAGTATGCTATTGTTTAGAATCAATACATAACACAGAGGAATTAAAAGAAGAGAACCAATGGTAACCATTGTTGCTTTGTTCATCGGTCCAAATGCTTTTTGCGCACCTTCTGCTGTGATTCCAAGACCTTCTGCTGCTTGGTAGTTTTTTCTTCCTGTCCAGAAAATTATTAGCCCAAGTAACATCCCGATACCCGCTAGACCAAATCCGTATTTAAATCCATAAGTTTCTCCAACGTAAGCAATTAACGTAGTTGCGATCAATGCTCCTATATTTATCCCAATATAAAATATGGTAAAACCAGAATCTCGTCTCGGATCATCATCTTCATAAAGTTTTCCAACAATAGTGGAAATATTGGCTTTAAAGTAACCATTTCCAATGATTAGGGCACCCATTCCCAAAAATAGGAATTGCTCGGTTCCACCTAAAATCAAAAACTCTCCAATTGCCATAAGGACAGCACCCAAGAGTACTGCATTTCTATAACCTAAGTATTTGTCTGCCATTTTACCCCCCAAAATAGGTGCAGCATATACCAAACCGGTGTATGCACCATAAATTAGGGCAGCATCTGCGTCTCCTTTCATTAGAGATTTTACTAAATACAGTGTCAATAGAACCCGCATTCCATAGTAACAAACTCTTT
>JBKEAG010000058.1:0-1797 GCA_047972025.1 Moheibacter sp. | reverse complement strand
CTAGTAAAGGTGCATTCCATTTATTGAGACGAGTAATGTAAAGTGGTGCAATTTTACTCAGTTCAGCCATTATGTTTAGATAATTTTTATTTGAAAAATGACTTGGAATTGGACTAGTTGAATAGGCAAAAAACACAAATTCTCTAATTTTTTCTTCTGGTATTTTCAAATCATTTATAAAATAATCATCACCAAAATAGTCCCTAATCTGAATAATGATTTGCTCTAGTCCTTCATACTGATAGAGGTTTTGTCTTCTTCTCAGGTCTCCATTCAAAATTTCTACTACTTTTTCTACATTTAAATGAAAAGGAGAAATATCTTTCCACATTTTGAAATCACTAGAATCTCTCAGTTTACTAGCGTCAGGATTAACACCTAATTCCTTATAAAGTTTAGCAATTTGATCTTTTTTAGAGTTATATTTCACATCAATGTCAAGATATCCGGTTAGTTTTGGAGAGATAATTCCTTCTTCCAAGAGAAAAGTTTTTAGGTTCAAATGTATTGTAATTAGTTCTTTCTGAAATAAATTATCATTTAAATAGATTTTTCTTTCTTCATAAAAAGGAGATTGGACCAATAGACTATCTCCCTGAACCGCCTTTATGGAAAAATGACCTATTAGGTCAGATATAGAGGTTATTTTAGTCCGTGTATTAGTAACATAAATTCCATCGGGAGAAGTTTCGTCTATATCTATTACGATGCGTCCATTTATAATTTTTTCTTGAGAAAATATAGTAACTCCAAATAGTAGAAATAGTATAAAATAGAAAATTTTCATTTAGTTAATTTTTCATGAATTAAAAATGGTTATAGATATTCTATTTGGAAGTATATTTTGATTATTTCTAAGTTTAGAATAATCACTATAAAAAGTAGGAGTATTATAAGCTATGTGGAAATTAATAATCTCGACGCTCCCCAGGTGTTCTTCTTGCTCATTTATCAATTTAAGTAAATTTAGAGCGAGAACAACACCCAAAAAGCTAAAAATTTCTAATATGAGAATGTGTCTCGCAATGATAACGACAAAGAAATGGATTTAGTATATATGAATTTTTAAATTAACAAAAACTTAAGTACGATTTACCAATCTGTTAAGAATGCCACGCCATCGGTATTTTCTTATAAATCGTCTTTCTAGATTTGTAACAATTTTATTATCGTTATTTAGTGCTGCAGCCAAATAACCTTTGGATATAGAAAAAAGTAGTGAAACACTTTTTTTATTCCAAGCAGCTTTAGTTGCTGCAATAAAACTAATCGCCCAACCATAGTCCAATTTGTAAAAAGTAGTTCCGGTTTTTTTACCATGAATTTTTTGATAATCCTGTCCTGTAGGTCGCTGTAATTTTACCTCAAGATTTTCTAAAACCATTACGTCAAATCCATGAAACCGAGCAAGTAATTCATCAGCAGTATCCCAACCGATAGACTTTTTTAAACCGCCTATTTTATCAAAACAAACTTTGGAATAGGCTTTAAATGGACCACGAACTTGCTTTTTATTACCAATGTTTTCATAAATCCATTTTTCATTTTTTTCAATTAGTTCAATTACTCAAACAATTCCAGCCTTTGTGTTTCTTTGAAATTCTTCGGCTAATGTTTCAAAGTAATCATTAGGGAGAATCACATCAGCATATAGTTTAACGATGAAATCACACTCATGATTAATCGTTTCAAATCCATTGTAGAATGCTTCGATAATTTTAGTACCTGGTTCATGTTTTGTGGAGTTAGAATCAGAATTTATAGTTTTTATAAACGAATGATTTATAACAAAAAATT
>JBKEAG010000196.1:0-3643 GCA_047972025.1 Moheibacter sp. | reverse complement strand
TTTTTAAGAGTCTTTATTAAATATTTTTTTAATTTATTGGAAACCATACCTTGATAAAAACAAGGGTCAATCTCTTGCTCATACTCATCTATGTATTTTTTACATCCTTTTTTTCTAATAACTAGATTCTTTGTATAAGAAGAAATGGTGGCACTTTGGACTATTTTACCTTTTTTATAAAAATTTAATTGAATATCATATTCATATGGTAATGCATGTCCTTTTGCGGAATTACTTAAAAATATTAATACTTTCTTTACCTCTATTTTTCTTAATTTACAACTATCAATTTTATGAGGGGAATTTTCTTTCCTTATAATAGAATCCAATCTCTTAGATTCATTATTTGATTCTTTTAATTCAGTATTTGTAAGAATACGAGGGTAGTCGTTCTTATTTTTAGAATTTAGCTCGTACATTTCATTCATTGAAGGATAGTAGATTGTAATTAGATTAACACTGTCTACTTCCTTTTCTAGAAAACTAAAACTTTCAAATTGTTGAGAAAGTGCTTTATTTACTGATAGTAAAGTAATTATAATTAAGGCGATTTTTTTCATGTTACCCAATATTTATCATTTTTTGAACTGTTGTCAAATCAAAAATTCCATAATCATATTCTCCAATACTTACTTCCAAATATGTCTTAAAAAAAAGAATATTATCTTTTGTGTCATCAGAAATTCTAAAATGGTTAGGACTGCTAAATGAAGCATAGGTAGAAGGGAGTGCCGCTTGAACTTTTATATCACAATTATTTGATAACCACGCTGAAAAAGAGTCCCAATAATTTCTTGCAAATTGTTTTTTTATTTGAAGCATTGTCATTTCAAAAATACCATTTTTAGGTGTCGTTTTACAATCTGAATATATATATTGTGAAACACTATTATAACTACCATCTTTGTTTTGGAAAAGAGTATCTTTTATTGTGAAAATTGTAGAATCAAGTGTTGTTCCATCTTTTTTATACTTGCTACTCTTCATTACTTGTTTAATTAAATTATTTGTAAAACGATTCATATTACATCCCCAAATTTTAAAAATACCATCATTTGTAAATGCATTTTTGAAGTTTGTATAATCAAAAATTTTATCCTTAATATCGTTTATCCTCATATCTAAATCATTTGGGTCATCACTATCTGTGTTTGTAAGTATTGGACCTTTGGAATAAGCATGGGAAAAAATACTTACATCTTCTACTGTATTTGGCTCATTTTTTCCTATTTCACATATTAACTCATATATAGTTTTTTTGGAAATATAGTTTGTTTTATTCAAATGTTTTGTAAATGCTCTATACTCATAATTTGTAGATGTTATTTTGTCAAATAATTTTGATTCAATTTCTTTGTTAGATTCATAAGTTGTTATTTTTTCACCAAGCATATCAACTATAATGAATCGGTTGATTTCATTCTCATCCTGTTTAACTTTAGCCATATAATCCTTACAATATTTTATGAATGAACTACCATTATCATAATTTACCGCAGCGACTAATATATATTATCTAAGTGTACCAATATAAAGCACCTTATTAAAAGGTTTACCGTTTGCACTTACGATTGTTAATGTTCTTTGAGCCATATTTTAAGTTTTAGGGATTGACCAATATTTTTTTTATTCTATCATTGTTGGTATAATCAATTGCAGTCTTTCCATATTTATCTTTAATATTTGGGTCTGCACCAAATTCTAATAGGTTTTTAATTACTGCTATTTTAAATTCATCTTCTTTCAATAAAATTTTTAAATTCAAATATATGGTATCATCTGTAGGATTTTGTTCGAGAGCTGATAAGTGGTTCATTAGCGTAAAATGTAATGGATAAATTCCATCTACACCCTTATTAGGGTTAACTCCTTTGATTAGTAAATAATTAACTACTTCAGTATTACAATTTCTACTAGCTATGTTTAAATATCTTAAACTATCGTTACACTCAGAATTGCTTAATGTTTTTTTAAATTCATCAAAATAATAATCTTTTATGGCATAATCTATCCAATAACATTTATCATACTTTACTAAACTGATCGAAAATAGTTGACTTTTGCTTTCCTTAACTTTTTTTTCTTGATAGCTGTGGAGTTCGATGATTAAACTATCACGAATAGATAGTTTATCTTCCTGAAAGATGTAATTTTGTGAAGACTTTTGGTTATTTTGGATACATCCCAAAAGAAATAAAAAAATTAATGATAAGTAGTTTATATTTTTCATATTATCTAGGATTGAATTCTATATAGTTTCCTTTGTCTGGATGAAGACGGTGAGGGAGTTTAGTGGATGGCCATTTTTTGTGAATATTTTTATATTCTTGCGATGTTATCCATTTGCCATTAACCAATACTTCGGAGTGAGAGCCACTTGTCGCTCCATACGTTTTTACTCTAAAAAAATCAGCTATAGCTTGTGCTATTGAGGGTTTTGGAGTATTTTTATCGTTCAAGGCTCTCCAGTAATAATCAATAGTTTCACTACTTCCATAAATCCAGTTTTCAATTCCTGAATTACACCCCCATATTTTAATGAAACCATTAATATTGAATAAGTTTATAGAAAGTGGAAGTAACACAAAACTTAAAAGTGTTAGAAAATGGTCAGTCAATAAATTAGGTTCAATGTCCACTACTTCATCATAAGTATAAGTAGTTTTATTATAGGTTCTCAATTTATTTATTTGTTCTTGTACTTCTGGGTTGGTTGAAGTTCCAGTAGCGTCATCATATTCATGATATGGAAATGAAAGTCCTGCTCCAAATGAATGTGCAAATATATGTAACTCACTAATTTTATATTTCGTTAGATCAAAATTTATGAAAAAATTAAAAAAGCTTGTTTTACCATAAATTCTTTCAATGATTATATCTTGACCATATTTTGCTTTTAATTCATTTTCTTTTAAACTGTCTGCATAGACTTTGAAATCTCCTAAATCTGCTCCATATCCATATAGTATGACAGCACAAGGTGAAGCAATATTTAGCACCTTATTAAAAGGCTTACCGTTTGCACTTACGATTGTTAATGTTCTTTGAGCCATAATTTTAAGTTTTAAATATTACCAAAACCAACCTTTTTTCTCTTTGGGTTGTTTTTCTTCTAAGAAGATTGAATTTACTTTTTTAGATTCTTGTTCTTTTAACCATTTATGATACGCAGGGTCTTGCGCATCTCGGAATTGCGATAATTCATCTTTAACGACAGGATTACTATCATTCATTTTTTCTTCTTCTATTGATTTGATTTCTATTTCTTCTTCTAATTCAGCAAAACCGTCTGCATTTACTGTACCAGTATATGTTGCCTTTTCAATTTTGTCTCCATTTTTTTCTTCAATGTCAATTTTTACTGAATCTCCTTCTTTGTGATTTCTAGTTTGTGCCATAAGTCGCACTTTTTCCCCTATACAGACATTCTTCATTTCTTTATCCAACGGAGTATCCATCCAAAATACATCAACTACCGTAGGTTCCTTATCATACTCAAAATTTCCAATTTCGGGTAATTTGTTCATATCGGGAGCTTTGTATTCGATTTTGTCTTTAGCGGTGATGAGCGAACTACCACCGTAAACGTGCATTTGTTGCATAGCTCCGAACTCGGTGTTTCCTTTGGTGTAACCAATTAGTT
>JBKEAG010000193.1:0-8342 GCA_047972025.1 Moheibacter sp. | reverse complement strand
CAATTGCTAATTCTACTTGTTTTCGGATTTCGGTTTCAAATGTATCATCTGAACCTACTATATAACCACCGGTATCTATCACAGTAAATTCGTGTCCGTTCCAATCACTTTTGCCATAATGGCGATCTCGTGTGACGCCCGACACATCATCAACAATGGCTTGACGTTTTTGAATTAATCGATTAAAAAGAGTTGATTTCCCCACATTGGGACGACCTACAATGGCTACTATATTTGACATAATGCAAAGGTAGTACTTAGAAGTTAGAATTAAGATGTTAGGCTTTAGAAAAAGGAATTCTTATTAAATTTCTTTTTCTTAAAAATTTAGTACTTACTTATCTTCCTCAAAAAAATACTTTCCGAGCAGTTCCACCTTATGGGTATCATAGTAATTTACATACTGTTGAAACATGGCCTCCGAAGAGTGCCCCGTAGCCGTTATGAGCAACGATGTAGGTATCTTCCCGTAAAAATTAGTAGCAAAACTCCTCCTACCCACATGGCTGGTAAGGACTTCCCATTTTTTAAAATTACCTTCAGTACTCCGGTATTTTTTCCGTTTGGAGGAGATTACCCTGTCATTCAGTTTGGTTCGCATAGCAACCTGTTTTATCAATCTGTTGTAGTAGTTAAAGGCAAGAGGAGGAGGAAAAGTACCATCTCGTTTCTTTAGGATGTCCAGTACCACTGGATGTAACGGAAGTACCACCTGCCGTTTTGTTTTTTTCTGGACAAACTCAATGCAGGTCATACCCTTGATATGGGATAGGTTGCTCCTGTCAAAATTCATAAAATCAGAAATGCGTTGCCCTGTATAACAACTTATGAGTAACCAGTCCTTAGCTATTTCCAGTTCCTCTTCCTCAAAAACGTGCCCCTGTAGCTTTTCTAGCTCCTTTTCATTAAGTACTATGGGGCGTTTCTGTTTATAGGGCTTGGGGATGGGGATATCCAAAGGAGCAACCTTTACACCCCTTTGCCCGAAATACCGCAGTACAGTTTTAAAAAAGTGAAGGCTTCGGTGTAGGGTGGCAGGGGAATATTTTTCCCGTTTACCGAAAAGCAGAAAGCATTGTACAAACTTTTCATTAAACTCATCCATTCTGTAACGGTGCAACACATACCCTTCAAAACGCAGTAACAATTCAGCAAATACCTTATAACGTTTACAGGTATTACGCGCTATACTCACCTCTTTATGTGCGATGTAGGCACGAACATGGAACAGTAAGCTCCCATCTAGAGTGTTCTCCAGGTTTGTGAACTCATTTATTTTTTCTTGGACAAAGGTTTTGGAAAGAACCGTCCCATCACAGGTTTTCAAGATGCTATGCAGGTACAATTTCAATTCTATCAGGTCACGGTTCAAGACCTTATTCGCACTCTTGAAAATATTTTCGGGACGTTCCAACTCTCTGTTCCACTCCTTGGCAACTATAGTATAGGATGTTCGGCAAAGGATCGTACGACCACAGGGCAAGGTTATATTTATTTGTATAGGACACCGTAACGACTTACGGAAAGCTACAACATTATAGGACAGCACAATAGGTAATTCATTCATAAATGAAAATGTTTGTTAGGGGAATTAAACAAAATTTTATGAAAGATTTTAGTTAGACAGCAGATTAAACCGCAAATGTAGATAAATATAGTCTTTGCTAGACTACTTTTACTATTGCAAATGTAGATATAAATCGAATATAAACAAATTTTTCGTATGCCAAAAAACACATATTACACATTGCTACACAGTTTATTATGTTTTTAAAAATCTACAAAACGTTGATTATCACCTTATTTAAAGGACAATTAAGTCCAATAAAAATTTTAATGAATTCTTTAAGAAAAGATTTTTTATTCCACAGAAAATCAAAATTTAACAAAAAAAAGTAGTCTAGCAAAGACTACTATTATTCATTGTATTGAATAATAGGTGTTTAGTATATTTTATGAATTAGAAAACATGGAAAAAATACTATTCAAAATAATGGCCACGCTCCAAATTATCACAATTCGTTGTGGTTTTGTCTTGTAGTTAAGGCAATGTTAGGGGGAGTGTGGTCTTTTAAAATAAAATTAAACAGTAACACATAGATCAAACTTTCCTTTACCCAACCTTGAAACCTTTATTAAAAATAAAAATATTACAAATATCACTGCTGTTTTTTGGCAGTATGTTTCTGCTACCTACTTTTGGACAGAATTTTAAGAGCAGTAACCTTGATCAGCTCAATATTAAAGGCAATGCAAAGGTTTATGTCGCCACCAAGGATAATACCGTAGAAAGGCTTTTGGATTCCACCCAATTTAAAGAAGATTCTATCTTACTGTTCGTAAAGACTGGAACGGTTACCAAAAATATATCGAGGCTCAGCAATGCCGTAATTGTCTATTCTAAACCTAAAGAAATCAAGGAAAGTGTTCCAGTTTTGGCTAAAAACAAAGTGGTAATAAAACCTCAAAAAACACAAAAAAAGAAGACAAGCAAAAGCATTGTTCCCGTGTTCACCAAAAAGGATGGTAAACAGCATTTTTCGGTTTTTAATCAGTATAAATGGGTTTGTGTAATTAGTCAGGATAATCAAAAAAAAGATGTCTTCTTGATTTCGGAACACTATTCTCTCTTTTCTATGGCATATATGGAGCAGAGTATTTGCTTCCGTTACAAAAGTAAAAAACAGATTAATGGTTGCATAACCTCTTTTGTGGCTCGTCCACCACCTTTTTTTCCTTTAAACCTCCAAAACCAATTCTTAACCTAAACAATTTATAAATAACAATTTAACCAAAATAATAATGAGAAATTTTATTTTAATAATTTCATTCCTGCTTTCAGCTCTAGCCTTTGGACAAGTGGGGATTGGAACAACATCTGTTTCTTCAGATGTAATTCTAGAAGTTGCACCAAACAATACAGCCATTTTGCTACCTAAAGTAGATAATGTTTCGAATATAACTTTATCTCAAAGAGCTATGCTTGTTTATGATGATGTAAGAGATGGCGTGAGAGGCTATTTTAGTCCCGATGGAAACACCACACTAAAGTGGGGGAATCTATTTTTAAATGAAGATATTGTTACGCTAAAAAAGGTTACTACATCTTCAGCAGATTATACTCGAGACAAAGGAAAAGAAGATACCTGGGAAGAAATGAGTGATCTTAGAACCAACATAACTGTTAATAACCCCAATACACTTATAACGGCACAGTTTGGTACTTCTATGCGATTTCAGCAAGATTGTTTTAGAGGGTCTGTAAAAATTGAAATTGAAAATTCATCAGGAACTGTTGTAGCTACAGTAAATGGTGGAGAAGGTATTCTTTTTAATTACGGAGGAGATACCAGTAGATACTCTCAGTTTCCATTTGACGTAGCACTTCGTTACGCAGCTCCGGCAAAGGGTAATTATACGATAAAAGTACATCAGAATCCAACTACTACAACGTGTAGAACAGAAGGCTCTTTCCTTAATCCAACTTTAATAATAAATCATTACTAAAATGAATAAAAATATATTCCTATCCATTATCACATTGATAATATCGACTTTATCGAATGCACAAATTATCATTACAGATGATATTGACAATACTGAGCCTACCATTAAAGAAAGCATTTCTATGATGTTGGAGTCAAACAATAAAAACAAGGCATTAATCTTACCAATTATTGATAATAACACATCAATTACAAATATGCAAGATGGAATGTTTGCTTATAAAAGAGATGAAGAATGTTTTGTCTTTTTTAAAGATGGAGCTATATCTACCTGCTTTGTTGAAAATAAAGCCGATAAAACGGTTAATATTATAACAGAAGACCCTCCTTTGATAAACAATAATACTTCCTATTCTATTATTCCAGTAAACTCTGGTAATGGAACTATTACACTAACCAAAAAGTCTTTGGTAACGATAACAGTGTATGGTTCTCATCAATATATTAATTCTGCTGCTGCTGGCTCAGAGTGTGCGTATCAACAATTAGGTCTATTTATAAATGGTACAGAAGAAGCTAATACCAAACATCGCTCAATAGCAAATGCTACCGGAAATATATATCCCTCACAGTTTACATGGGTGGGCATTCTCAACCCGGGTTCTCATACTGTTACTTTCAGACACAAAAGTAACAGTTCCTTATGTGCTCCAGACAGAGCTAATAGATACACTCAGGTATCTGCTCAAGTTGTTATAAAAGAAGTTTACTAACCTTAAAAAATATTATTATGAAAAAAATATTAATTTTAAAATATCTATTTCTATTAATTCCATGTACACTATTTTCACAAGTGGGAATAGGTACAGACTCTCCATCTAGTAGTTCTATACTACATATTGTAGCCCCTAATAAAACATTAAAACTACCTGTAGTCAATGATATGAGTACATTTTTAGGAGGCGGGACAAAGGTAGAAGAGGGGGCTTTATTGTTTGATAGTACAGTATCAACTAAAAAATGTTTACGGTTTATACAACCTGATTTAAGTGAGTCAGAATGTTTATTAACAAAAGATGATGTTTATTCAGCCTCTGAGCAAAGTTCTAGTTTGTCATCAACTGTATCTGTAACAACAACATCATATACCAACTTAGTACCACCTATTACTATTTTTGGAAGTCCTACAAAAAGAACGGCTGTCATTACCTTAGACGCTATACGAAACGTAAGTGTAGCGGCTGCAGGTAACTGTTCTTCTACTGACTTTAGATTAGTAGAGGTTAATACTTCAACTAGTACAGAAACGGTGTTGTATTCTGCAACATCTAATATAATTCCTAGATATACAAGTGTCAATGATATTTTTGGTATATCCAAGGTTGAAATAACTCAACTAAATCAAACAGATAATATGGAATACCGTTTTCAGTATAGAAGGGGGGGCGGGTGTCCGACTACATTAACAAATGAGTTTTTGTATTCAAATATGTATATTGTTGTTTATTAAATCATTTTTTCATCTAAGTCAACATTGATAAAAAATATTCTATTTTTAAACCTTACTGAGTGTGGAAAGAGTATATAAAAAAATAATACCTAGAGATGGTAATCGAATGGTTATTCATAGACTTATCTTTATCACTCGTCCTCCCCCTTGTATTATGTTTTCCTAACTATTTATTCTCAATTCTGAAAATTTTTAACTTAAAAAAATAATTATCATGAAAAAACACATTTTAACAATATCATTATTACTGTCCACATTAGTTTTTGGGCAAGTAGGAGTTAATACAGATACTCCTAATTCTACTTTATCTATAGAAGGCTCTTTAGAGGCAGCGTATAAACAAATTACAGCTTCTTCTTATACACTTACAGATACAGATTATTATGTATCTTATACAGGAAGTAGTGATGCTACATTTATACTACCTACTGTTGGAAGTGGAACAAGTTCATTTGCGGGTCGTATATATAAAATTAAAAATATATCCCCACACAATATCACTTTGCAACCTACAACAGGAGATGAATTAAGAAACAATACACTTGTCGGAGTATCTTCTGTAATAGTACCTTCAGGTTATTTTGTTGAAATTGTAAATAATACAAATAGTACCGGAGCAGCTACTTGGGATATATCTTTTGTTGGATCTCCTAATATAGTTAGTCCTAACTCTAATGTTGTAAATATTTATGCTTCACAATTAAGAATACCGCCCCATGTCAATGGAGGTACTCCTGACTGGACAAATCATACAAATACTTCTTTTGACTATAATAATTGGTATGTTATTTCTAAAGAGTCCTCTTCTTCGCAAATAAATATACCTGGTAATCAATCAGCCTCAACTATTAATTATCCTCGAATGAAGTTGGTATATGAATATCAAGGTGACTCTTTTGATTTAACTAATTTATACCCTTTGTTTACAGCAGGTAATAACTCTACATGGCCTGATGTATTTAGTGTCAGTTTCATAAAAATAGAAACAGTCAGTGGTAAAACAAGATTAACTGTTTCAGTTTGTAGAGACGACTCTTTAGGCCAGTGGGCAGGAGCTTTTCTCTTAAATTTTATGCTAGTAAACTCTACATATTAATTTAAGATTATATCAACAGTAAAAATCTGCCACCTCAATTGTGAGGTGGCTATTTTATTAACCCCTTTTTTAGATCGGATTGTTTTCAAAATTAGAAGTGGCTTTACTTTTTTGGCATGTTTTTAGAATACGCTAAGATATCAACCTTTCAAATTGGATGTTATGAAAAAATTAATTACTACTTGTATTTTTCTTTTAGGGCTTTCTCTTTTTGCACAGGAAGCAGGAAAAGCTGGAGAACTTTTAAAAAACGAAGTCAGTCAAAGTGAAATGCAAACCCAAAGAAACGAAGTCTTGGGAAATAATTCTGAAGTACTGAATAAAGACAACAGGAGCAATACTGAGAGAAAAACTCCGTCAACTAATAGAGGTACCAATTCTCATAATAGTCAAAACATAGATTACAGATGGCATCAAAATTATGGTTATTCCGAAGTCTTTCTTAGAATTCCGGAAAACGGTTATTTCACCGTAGAAATTGGGAATCAAATGATTAGCAACAATTCAGGGAAATTTAGATTTTTCGACCTCAATTCAGGTAAAATTCTAATTTCCATTTATGAAGATGGTTATTTAATCTATAAAACAAGAGTGAATATTCAAAAAAACAGAAGACTCATTTTAGATTTCTTTACTCATCAAGGATTGTATCTTTTGGATTCTTATCCTGTACAAAATCAAACTTATGGTTTCAATGAGTGGGATGATGTTTGGAACAATCCTTATGGAAGTTTTGGCAACAATTACAATACAAATTCGATGAATAATGCACAATTTACCAGTTTTCTAAACGCATTAAAGAAGAACAGCTTCGATGATTCTAAATTGGCTTTTGTACAACAGCAATTACGAAGTACAGTTTTCAGTGCTCAACAAATAAAAACCATTTTGGAAACCTTCAGTTTCGATAGTGAAAGACTAAATGCAGGGAAAGTCTTATATACAGGTTGCATTGATAAACAAAATTTCTACATCGTTTACGAAGTTTTTAGTCACGACAGTTACCAACAAGAATTAATGCTCTATATATCAAAATTTGGATAAATCTAAATTATAGAAAATAGATAAACAGAAGTTTTTAATACTTGCCAGCATAGTAATTCATGGAAACTTAGCAAGATAACCAATAAGCATAATTTTTTAGTAGTAAAATCTGCCATCTCAATTATGAGGTGGCTTTTTATTTCTCTTAAAAACTAAATACAAAAAAAGTATAATTAAAATGACTAAAAATAGCCATTGAGTTCCTTGCAGGGAATCTGAGATCACCTTATCTACTTCCGGATTCATACTTTAAAATTAATCTATTTCACCCAAATCCTTTTATTTATATTTGAAAATTATATAGAAAATATGAAAATCAGTTTTAAATTCTTTCTAGGACTATGTTTAGTTTTATTTTTCATCCATTTAAACTTACTTTTTGTTGATATAATGGAAGCTAGAAATTTTGTGACAGCTAGAGAAATGGTAAATGACGGAAACTGGATTTTTACAACTATGAATGGCGAGTCTCGCTACCAAAAACCACCTTTACCTACTTGGTTGAGTGCCGTAATGGCTGAATTTTTTGGAACACAGTCCATTTGGGCTTTACGATTTCCCGCTGCTCTTTCTTGTGTAGTTTTGATTTTGGTTTTTTATCAATTTTTAAAGAAAGAAGTTCGAAATAAACAATTAGCTTTAATGATTGGGATGATTCTCGTTACAAGTTACTTGGTCTTATTCATAGGAAAACGAGCTACTTGGGATATTTTTTGTTATAGTTTCACCCTCATTGGCGTTTACTATTTCTATTTAACCCTAAAATCTAGTCAAACCAATTTTCTGCATTTTACTTTAGCAGGTATATTTCTAGGATTTTCAATTCTCAGTAAAGGTCCAACCGGATTTTATGTCATTGCAGCACCATTCTTTTTAGCATATTGGATTGCATACGGTTTCCCAAAAATAAAATGGAGTGGTTGGGTTTGGATGGGAATAGTCACTGTTTTGATTGGATTTTCATGGTACGGATATATTTACATAAATGACCAAGAAACCTTGATAAACACTTTGGAAGCGGAGTCAACCGCTCGAACCAATAGAAATGTACGCTCACCTATACGGTATTTAAGTTTCCCAATGCAGATGGGAGTTTGGGCAATTTTTGCATTAATTTCACTAGCGTTTCCGTATATGAAAAAGAAAGTTTCACAGCCCAAATCATATACTTTTTTCTTTTGGTGGACAATTATCTGTGTTATATTACTTTCGCTAATTCCTTCTAAAAAAGAAAGATACCTTTTTC
>JBKEAG010000174.1:0-2435 GCA_047972025.1 Moheibacter sp. | reverse complement strand
CGGCGTTTCGGAAAGTCTCATAGATTATGCTAGAAAACCTCCTAAGTGTTTCTGACGTGGCATTCAGGAGGTTTTCTGGTGTCTATATATAAAATAAGCCTCACTCTATTTTTGAGTGAGGTCTTTTTTTCGTTCTGAAATTAATTGTTCGAGTTCCTCTAAATCTTCAAGTGTAGACTGTTTTCTAATAAATGAGCGTGCACGAGAACGATTACTCAAATACTTGGCGTGTTCCTTATTTTTTTCTTGCCAACGTTTGTTAGCTTCAGTTTGACTATTTTTTTCCATTATTATCATTCCTATCTAAACCAAATCAACCATACTATAAAAGCTATGAACGCTAACCAACTAACAGCGACTTTCCAATTGGGTTTAATTTTTTCTAAAGTGACAGTAACATTTTTCCATTTCCATTCTTTTTTCATGTTATAATGAATACATAGAAAGCAAGGGGATTAATTCCCCCAGCTTATTTTGATAGAGAACTTGAAGATTAGAAGATTGATTTCGAAGCCAACTTCTAACTTTTTAGTTCTCTTTTTTCTATGCTTCACTTTTTCACCTCCCTTTGACTATATATTCATTATACTATGCATAGTATAATGTGTCAATAGTTTACTACAATAATATGTAGAAAAAGCGCGTATTGATTTTCGGTTAGATTATAAATAGTAGGGATGTATCAAATGTGCTTATAGTCCCAATTGATTTTTTGAAGTGTGTAAACAAGTATATTCCCACATTCTTCCCACGGAGAGAAAATAACAGTTTAAAAACAGATTAAATGATTTGAAATGATTTTAGACATTCGGTGACACGAATGCTTATTTTACAGTATTTGTATGAGTCTAAATTCAACGTAATTAAATACAATGAGTTATTTTGATAAGCTATTTCTATAAGAAGCCTTCATGGCTGTTCTGAAAATGGACGAAGACCAACCGAAGAAGTAGCAAGGGTTACAGCGTTTGGTCTGTACCTTTAAAACGAGCTTTTCCCACGCCTTTCCCACGGTAGTTTTGGGAAAGGCTTTTTTGTGTTTAAAAAGCACTATCTCGAAGTAATTTTTCGAATATATCTACGGTATCTTTTTTCATCTTTTTCGTTACGTGAGCATAAGTATCCATGGTAGTAGCAAGCCGAGAATGTCCCAATCTAGCTTGTATTTCTTTTGGCTTAGCTCCTTGTTCAAGCAGCATCGTTGCGTGAGTATGTCTAAAAGAGTGAAAGTTAAAATTGATTCCAGTTTGCTTTCTTAATTTTGCAGTGTACCATTTGATGGAATTAGGTGTTACAACTTTTCCATTTTCTTTTACACAGACAAAATCGCTATCTGTATATTTTTGACCATAAAATAGTTTATTTTCCTTTTGTCGATTTTTCATTTTCTTTAGAAGCTGAGATAGGGAAGAACCCATCATAATCGTCCGATAAGAGGCTTTTGTTTTTGGACTACCCAATGTAAAATCTTTATCTGTTTGAATCATGATTCTTTCGACAGTGATTGTCTCATCTTCAAAATCAATGTCTTTCCACATTAATCCACATACCTCAGCTCTTCGTAGGCCAGTCTGAAAGCTAATCATCATTGGTAAATAATAAGGGTCACTGGGAGTAATAGCATTGGACAGCACTTTAAAATCATCCATGGAAATAATTTTTAAATCACCTTTATCTTTCCATTCCTTTTGATCATATTTTGGTATATTGATATATCGTGTGGGATCTTGTTGCAAATATTCGTAAGGATAGACAGCCATCTTGAATCCTTTATTTAAAACTCCTTTAATAATGGATAATGTCTGCTTAGAAAATCCTTTTTCAAATTCTTTATTTAATAATTCTTGCAACATACCAGCTTTAACAGATTTTAATTGATATTTTCCGATATAAGGGTAGATATGATTATCTAAAATTCCTCTATAATTTTTTTGTGTATTTACTTTTAAATTTACTTTTACATATTTTTCGAACCAATATTCAAAATAATCAGTTACTGAGATATTTGAAAGGGTAAGGATGTCACCTGCAGTTTGATATTCTCTAATCGCTTTTCTTAAATTATTTTGAGCTTCTTCCTTTGTTTTTCCTCCGTATCGTTCAACCTGTTTTCTTTCACCATTTATATACGCTAAATCCATTCTGTAATACCAGCTTTTTCCACGTTTTCTTACAGAGCCATTCATGAGAAAAACTCCTTTCGTATTTTTTATTAATTTGTCCGAATCGTCTACTAAAAATAATATTTTCATAGAAGAATAGGGGAGTACAACCGTAATTTTGATGAGTTATTACGAACGTATGTTCTTTAATATCTAAAAAGAAAAGCCCGAAGGCTAATCTTTAGTAATGTTATTGAGCAATATTTTTTCTGTAGATTGGAGTTTTGTGATAGGACTAGCAAAAAGAAATTCGTTAGCTAATCTTTTTTTATT
>JBKEAG010000133.1:0-14537 GCA_047972025.1 Moheibacter sp. | reverse complement strand
CTATTTCACCAAAACCTGTATAACTTTTTAATTTTTCCGGAATTTGGATAGTTCCATCCGATTGTTGATGGTTCTCTAGAATACAGGCCATAATACGTGGCAAAGCCAAAGCACTTCCATTGAGCGTATGACACAATTTATTTTGTCCTTCTTCTTTAAATCGTAACTTCAATCGGTTTGATTGAAATGTTTCAAAATTTGAGACAGAACTTACTTCCAACCATTTTTCTTGTGCTGCCGAATAGACTTCAAAATCATAGGTCAAAGCAGAAGCAAATCCGGTATCACCGCCACAAAGTCGTAAAATCCGATAGGGTAATTCCAAATCTTCTAAAAGTCCTTTTATATGATGAACCATTTCTTCTAGAGCTGTATATGAATTTTCTGGTTTTTCGATACGTACAATTTCCACTTTCTCAAACTGATGCAAGCGGTTTAAGCCCCGAACATCTTTCCCATAACTCCCTGCTTCCCGACGAAAACATGGCGAATAGGAAGTCATTTTAATTGGTAATTGTGTGTCACTCAATAGTTCGTCTCGGTAAATATTTGTCACCGGAACTTCTGAAGTTGGGATAAGGTACAAATTATCTTCATTTACAAAGTACATTTGCCCTTCTTTATCAGGCAATTGTCCGGTTCCATAACCTGATGCTTCATTTACCACAAATGGAGGAATGATTTCGGTATAACCTGCTTCTGTGTTTTTATCTAAGAAATATTGAATCAATGCTCGTTGTAACCTTGCCCCTTTCCCAATATACACGGGAAATCCGGCACCGGTGATTTTCACTCCTAATTCAAAGTCAATTAAGTTATATTTTTTAGCGACCTCCCAGTGTGGCAATGCTTCTGTTTTGGCAGTAGCGTCTCCTTTTTCAAAAACCGTTTCGTTATCTTCTGCTCCAACTCCAAACACAACACTTTCATGAGGCACATTTGGAATTTGATACAATATACTTTTTACACTTTCCTCATACTTTTGCAAAAGGTCTTGCAACTCTTTAACTTGAGATTTTTGTTGAGATGTTTTTCCTTTTAACTCGTTTGCTTCTTCTGTTTTTCCTTGTTGAAATAACTGCCCTATTTCTTTTGATAGTTTGTTTGATTCTGCTAAAAGGCTATCCAGTTCAAATTGGGTTTTGCGGCGAAGTTCATCAGTGTTCAAAACCTCATCTACCAATCTTAGTTCTTTAAAATTTCTCTTTTTAAGTCCTTCTATGACTTTTTCTTTATTTTCTTGAATAGCAGATATAACTAACATGTGAATTGTTTTTTTTTAGATTATTAACTAATTTATTTTAAATCCGGTCTTGTGGGTCTTACTTCTATTTTGCTTGGCAATGTTCGCGGATTCATTTTCAACAAGTCCAGTACCAATTCCCCAATGTCTTCCGGTTGAATTTTCCAGGCATCTTTTTCATTCGGAATATGGCTGTTGAAATAAGTTGCTACTGAACCGGGCATGATGGTGGAAACTTTGATGTTATATTTCCTCAAATCAAGCATGGCTGCCTGCGTAAAGCCAACTACACCAAACTTTGTGGCATTGTACCCTGCTCCATTTTCAAAGAAATTAGTTCCTGCCAAACTTGCTAATGTAATATAATAACCTTCTGATTTTTTTAGTTCTTCTACACTTGCTTTTAGTGTATGAAATACACCATTTAAATTTGTGTCAATCATAGAATCCCACTGTTCTAACGATAATTCATCAACGGGAGCAAAATTGCCTAATCCGGCATTTGCCAATACAACATCTAGCTGTCCGAAGTGTTCTAAGGTTTCTTTTATCGCTCTTTGTTCATCTTCAAATTTTGTCACATCAGACTGAACTCCTATAATTTGAGATGTGTTTCCCAGAGACTTTGCCACAAGTTGTGCATCTTCTAGTTTACGACCACTAATCACAACTCGCATTCCTGCTTCTAGCAAAACTTTTGCTGTCCCATAGCCTATTCCTTTTGTTCCACCTGTGATATAGGCAACTTTATTTTGTAAACTCATTTTTCTTCTTTTTTATTCATAATCTAATTCATCTTCATCATAATCAGGTTCCGGTCTTTTCTTTTTACCAAAACCTACGGAACCAACCATCATTACAATCATAGTTCCTACTATAACTACAAACAGTACTTGTTCGTTAATCAATTCACTTTTAAAGTGTGAATATTCTCCTGACTGTAATCGCCAAAAAAGCAATATACTAATCAATCCTCTGGGTGAGAAGAATATTAATGCTTTTGACCTTTTTCTTTCAACCGTCAGGAAATAAATTGTCCGAATTATAAGCATGGTAACGATAATAATTCCTCCTGTTGTATAAATATTCCAGTCATCAATAAAGTCATTTATCGTAATCAGAAAACCAAAGAGTAAAAAGAAAAATGTTCTTACCAAAAAGGTAGACTCTGCCGTTAATAAATGAAATTCGTGCAATCCTTCGGTTGCTTTTCTTATCGGGAGATTTCGCCGAACAAATCGAGGAAAAAAGGATTGGGTATTTGCCAAAAATATTCCAAATACAAATATGGTTACAAGTAGTGGTGAATGGTAGTATTTCCCTAAGGAATATACGATCATCAATATAGCAAATATCAAAAAGAATTTTACTTTATGGTTGAGTCGCCCCATTAATTGAAACAGTAACCAAACGACTATTGCAGAAAACAGTATAACCAAGGAAATTTTGAGTACCATAAACCCTATTGGAGCTACTCCCAACAAAGGTTCTTTATGTGCAAATTGATCCAAGGCGTAGTTAAACAGCATAATTCCCAAAATGTCTGAAAATGTAGATTCATACACTACAAACTCTTTATCATCTTCTTCCAAAGATGATGCACTTGGAATTGCTACCGCACTACTAATCACAGAAAGTGCCACTGCATGTAAAAAGGCAGATTCAAATGGCAAATCCATATAATGGGTGAATACATAAGTTAACGCAGCACTTATTGCTACCAACAAAGTAAGTGCTGACAAGAAACTCCGTCCTATTATTTTCAGTTTCTTTTTGGTAACCTCTAGCTCTAATGCTCCTTCTAAAACTATCAAAACCAACCCAATAGACCCCATTAATGGAATCAATTGATCCATATATAAAATCTCATATCCAAAATAATCGGCTACGGTTCTTCCTACAATTCCTGTTACCATTAAAAGTATTACCGATGGAAACTTCGTCTTACGAGCAAATAGGTCAAACAGGTAGGAAAAAATAATTAATATAGAGATTAGTATAATAATGTATTGACTGTCAATCATGTCAAAATAAGTTTAGGAGAGAATGAATCTCCCTCTATTTAAAACTTTACAATTTTAAGAATTTATTTATTAAATAGTTTTTATTATTGAAAATCTGGTTTTCTTTTTTCAAGAAAAGCTGTCACTCCTTCACTGAAGTCCGGCTCGTCAAATAATTCTCCAAAACTTTTTATTTCCAAGTCAAATCCATTGTCCGAATCACTGGAATTTATTGTTTCAATGGCTTTTGAAATTGCAATTGCCGAATTTTTTGTGATTTTTAAAGCAATTGCTTGAGTACGTTCAAGTAACTCTGTTTGTGGTAAAACCTCGTTTACCAATCCTATGTCAAGCGCTCTTTGTGCAGGAATCATTTCTGCTGTAAAAATCATTTGTGCAGCCCTTCCCTTCCCTACTAATTTTGGTAACCGCTGAGTTCCTCCATATCCCGGAATTAATCCAAGTGTGACTTCAGGGAGTCCTAATTTTGCATTATCAGAAGCTAATCTAAAGTGACATGCCATTGCCAATTCTAGTCCACCACCAAGTGCAAAGCCGTTAACCGCAGCAATAATTGGTTTAGTGAAATTCTCTATTTTGTCAAAAACTTTTTCTTGTCCTTCTTTAGCAAGTAATTCTCCCTTTTTACTGTCAAAATCACTAAATTCTTTGATATCTGCTCCTGCAACAAAAGACTTTTCACCACTTCCGGTAATGATGATTACCCGAATTGCTTCATTTGTTCTTGTTTCATCTAAAAAGTTAGATAAATCATCTAGTAATCCTTTGTTTAGAGCATTGAGCGCTTGTGGTCGATTTAACACAACTGTCGCTATTTTATTCTCTATTTCTACAAGTAGATGAGTGTAATTCATATCATTAATTTGCGTGTAAAATACGGCATTATTTTGAAATTAATCAAAATATCTATAAAACGAATTGCATAAATTTGATAAAAAAGAAAGTTCATATTTATGTAACTTTGTATTCGTTTCAGTCTCTGATTTATGAATTTGAACAGTATCTACATTCGTGATAATAAAACTGATAAAAAGTTTCTTTCCGGTCTTTTTCAAAAGGCAAAAAAGAACTATCCTGACGTCATCACATTTATTGATGCACTTACATTAAAATTAGAAGTTGATGAAAAGTTCCGTAGTCGTTTTCTGATTGAAATTGAAGAAATATTCAAAGATGTCCGATTTATAAAGTATTTGACTTCCTCGGGACTAATGCAAGAAAACTCTTTGTTTTCTATTCTTTGGCACAAAATTACCGAAGTCATTTTGCCTGAAATTGAAGATGATCAAACACTTACTTCTATTGTCAATGATTTATTTTATAACCAATCAAATTATAAAAATTTCAAAATCATTCCAAAAGATCGTTGGGAACGATTCTACAATGCTCTGTTTCTGAATTGGGATAAATCTCAGCTCAGTACACTGAAAAAGCAGGTGAAGATACAATTAATTGAATCTGTCAATATACTGATGGATAGAATCAGTGGGACTTTTTCAGATGATGAAATGATGCGCTACCGTCCTCCCGGCGAATTTGCTGAAACACCTTTTTATAAACTTTCTATTGACATTCGAAATGTCATTGAAAATCCAGATAATCCTTTTGATACACTAGAAATTCGGCAATCTATAAAAAAGTGTAGTGTTTACCTCAATAATATTTTAACACAAAAAGACAACAAGGGTATTTCACTTAAAGTAACGGTAAAAATTAACCGGATTACTCAAGAACTACAACGTTTACAAGAAATTATAAAATGTTTAGATGATTTAAAAGGTAACAATAACCTCATCACATTTCTATCAAATGCAAGTAAAAAATGGCCGGAGTACTACTCACCTAGAAATTGGCTCTCTAAACATATAAGATCTACAGTCTATTTGGTTACGTTTTTAGCAACCTACCATAATGGTAGAACTGGTGAGAAGTATATTACAACGACGACAAAGGAGTATTTCCGTCTTTTTCTCACTGCTTGTGAAGGTGGGCTCATTGTTGCTATTTGTTGTTACATTAAATCTTGGGCAGGGCATTTGGACAGTATGTCTCCTTTTTCCAAATCATTTTTATATAGTATAAATTATGCTTTGGGATTTGTTGCTATTTATTTGTTTCACATGACATTAGCAACCAAACAACCCGCAATGACTGCCTCACTAATCGCTCACTCACTTAGAACTGACAAAACCAATAATGAAATTAATTATTCTGAATTTGCCAAACTATTTGCTCGTCTCAGCCGAAGTCAGATTATTGCTTTTGTAGGGAATGTTCTTGCCAGTTTTACTTTGGCTACGGTTCTCTTTTGGTTATTTAGACTAGTGTTTAATTGGAAAGTATTGTCTATAAGTGAAGCACTGCATTATTGGGATGAATTAGCCTATATTGATCCAAAAATTTTCTGGTTTGCTTCTATTGCGGGATTTTTTCTTTTTGTTTCAGGGCTTATTTCAGGGCTTGTCATTAACAATCTACGGTACAATAATGTTCCGGACAGGATTTATCATCATCCTTTTTTGAAACAATTCTTTGGAAAAGAAAAACGTAAAAAAATTGCCAACTGGTTTTCTAAGAATTATGGTGGTGTTGTAGGAAATGTTGTATTTGGATTTTTGATGGGTTCTGCCTTTTTAGTCGGTGATTTTTTGGATATTTCTTTTGACATTCGACATATCACATTTGTTGCAGGAAACTTAGCTATGGGCATGGCGGGAATTGATTATGGCGGCATAACTACACAAACAATTATAACTGCTGTGTTTGCTGTATTTTTAGTCGGATGGTTTAACTTTATCATCAGTTTTTCGTTATCCTTAGCATTGGCGATGCGTTCTAACAATATCAAAATCCATCATTTATTCCCTATGTTTTGGACTGTGGTAAAAGACTTCTTTAAGAACCCAATTCGGTATTTCTTACCTCCCCTTAAAAGAGAGAGAATCATTTAGAACTTACCAAAAAGTAGCTATTTTTTTTCTTACTTTTGAATCCACACACTGCTTATTCATACTGCTGAACATGAAATATATTATTTACTTCACCATTGTTACTTTATCACTAAATTCCTTAACTAGCTGTGATAAAAAAGAGTATGGACACGAAACTGTTATGAACATAACGCTAGAGCATGAAGATGGGTTTGTTAGAGATAAAAACTGTATGGAGTGCCACAAAGATTATTATGACACATGGAAAGGGTCTCACCACGACCTTGCCATGCAAATTGCCAGTGACAGTACTGTCTTAGGAAATTTTAACAATCATTCAATTTCACTAGACGGTGTTAATTATGAATTTACAAAAAAGGGAGAAGAATTTTGGGTATCTATCAAAGAAATTGATGGTTCCGAAAAGGATTACAAGGTAAGTTATACCTTTGGGGTTACTCCACTTCAACAATACCTGATTGATTTTGAAGGTGGTAAAAAACAAGTACTGCGAATAAGTTGGGATTCCGTTAATAATAAATGGTTTCATCAATACAGCGGTGAAAAAATTGCTACAGATGATTGGATGCATTGGTCCAAAAATTCACAAAATTGGAACACTATGTGTGCTGAATGTCATTCAACTAATTTGAAAAAAAATTACAGTATAGACAATGATACTTATCACACAACTTATTCGTCTATCAATGTAAGTTGTGAAAGTTGTCATGGTGCAGGAGAACGTCATGTTTATTGGGCAAAAAACTTTTCAAAAGAAGATACGGAGAGAAAACAAACCTTTATAACAAAGGGTGCAACCCAAACAGAACAGATGAATATGTGTGCTGCTTGTCATTCACGCAGAACAAATCTTACCAATCCGTTCACTCCAAATCTGAAATATGATGAGCAATTTATACTACAAAATTTATCAGCAGAATTTTATCATCCTGATGGTCAAATCAAAGAAGAAGATTATGTATATGGTTCCTTTTTGCAAAGTAAAATGTACCACAATGATGTAAAGTGTTCTGACTGCCATAATCCACATTCTTTAAAATTAATAAAACAAGGAAATGACTTGTGTTTACAGTGTCATACAACTTCTTATAATACACCAACTCATCATTTTCATAAACCCAATACAGAAGAATCGCTTTGTGTAAATTGCCACATGACAGGAAAAACCTATATGGGAAATGATTTCAGACGAGATCATAGCTTTAGAGTCCCTAGACCCGACCAAAGCATTGTGTACAACACACCAAATGCCTGTACAGAGTGCCATAAAGACAAATCGAATAAATGGGCAGCAAATCAGATTGTAGAATGGTACGGAACAGTACGTCCGGTACACTTTTCAGATGCTTTATTGTTGAGCAATAAAATAGAGCTTTCTCCTGATGAACGGAAAATTGTTTCAGCGTTTATAAATAATTCAACCTATCCGGCTATCGCTCGTTCAACGGCTATTTTCAACTTTCCAATAACAGGAGTTGACGATTTTCAAGTAATCGTAAAGAGTTTAGATGACACATCACCCATTGTTCGACTAAATGCCCTAAACAAAATTCAAAATTTCCCACCAAATGAACGAATTTCCATTGCTTCTCGTTTTCTTGGAGATTCCATAAAAATGGTTCGGGTAGCAGCAGCACAGCTTATTTCCGATATTCCTGATGATTTACTAAACACAGTCAACAAAGAACGACTTAACAAAGCAAGAAACGAATATTTGGAAATGCTGTTTACCAATGCTGACTTTTCACTTGGACGAGTTCAGTTGGCTCAATATTATTCACAAAACAACCAAGTTGAACATGCCATTGCCAATTACAATAAAGCACTGGAAATGGACAAACTACTCTTTCCCGCTTACTCCAACCTTGCCGTGAGTTATAGCCAAGCTGGCAATACCTCAGCAGCACTATCTACTCTAAATACCTGGATGCAACTACAACCAGAATCAGGCTATGCTTATTTCTTGAGAGCTTTGTTAAACTTTGAACTAAATAATAATACCGCTGCTATTTCCGATTTAAAAACAGCTCTGAAATATGAACCGGAAAATACTCGTGTAATGTACAATCTGGCAACATATTATTTTCAAAATCAACAATTTACTGAATCAAAGAAATACATTAAAATGGCTTTGAACATTGAGCCAAACAATCCGGACTACCAAAATCTTTTAAGGTTACTTCAAGGCAATTGATTCACCCATCATCAATACGATTTTGCTCATCCAGTAATCATTGTAGTATTGAAAAAATTATCATCAATCAGAAAAAAATTAGATTAATTGAAAAACTTTTATTTACTTTGTATTTTAAAGTTCTTTATAAATGAGTCAAAATCCAAATGAACAACTAAACGAAATCCGTAGTCTGATGGAACGTAGTACACGTTTCATGTCACTAAGTGGCTGGACAGGAATCATGGCAGGAATATATTCACTAATTGGTGCTGTAGCTGCTTATTATATTATTTTCATTCATAATTCATCTTTTGAAAATGGAAGAAAGTTATATGAAAATTATGCAGAAAATATAACTGATTTGTTTTCTCCAAAAAATAAATTACTCTTATTAATTGCTATTTTAGTCATTATCTTCTCTGCTACTACCGCTTTTTACCAATCCAATCAAAAAGCAAAAAAACAAGGTATAAAACTATGGAACAGTACTAGCAAACGACTTTTTATACAAGTAGCTCTACCGCTGATTACCGGTGGTATTTTTTGTGTTGCACTATTATTTTACGGACATGCCGGACTCATTGCTCCCGCTATGTTGATTTTTTACGGACTCGCCTTACTAAACGGAAGTAAATACACACTAAAAGAGTTTCATTCTTTGGCTCTTTGTGAAATTGCTTTGGGTTTAATTTCACTTTTTTTCATAGGGTATGGACTTTATTTCTGGACAATCGGTTTCGGAATACTGCACATAATCTATGGAATACTGATGCAAAAGCGATATAAATAATGAGTCTCATTGAAGGTTTAAATAAAAGTTTCGAAAATCGTATCAGACTAGGTATTATGTCTATTTTGATTGTAAATGATTGGGTAGATTTTACAGAAATGAAAGAATTATTGGCTGTGACTGATGGTAATTTAGCAAGTCACTCTTCTGCATTAGAAAAGGCAGAATATATAGAGGTCAAAAAAGAATTTATAGGCAAAAAGCCACGAACATCTTACCGTGTTACACATAAGGGGCGAAAGGCTTTTCAGGATCATTTAGAAGCATTGGGAAAATTATTAGGAAATTAAATCTACTTAGGTATGAATAGACGAACTTTTATAAAAAAAACAACACTTGGCACACTCGGACTCGGGTTAGCTACCGGAATTTACAGTTGGCAAATTGAACCCTATTGGGTTGAATTTACAGAAAGAAAAATGTCTCTTTTGAACTTATCAAAAAATTTAGAAAATAAATTATTGGTACAAATCAGTGACATTCATATCGGAACTCGTTTTGACTACCAGTACATTTTAAAAGCATTTCAAAAAATTCAAAAACTCAATCCTGACTTTGTCGTTTACACTGGTGATTTTGTGAATTACAAAGACGCTAAACAATTCAATCAACTACAGGAAACATTACCACATTTTCCAAAAGGAAAACTCGGCACATTTGGTGTACTGGGTAATCATGATTATGGCAAAAACTGGCAGGAAACTGACGTTGCCAACAAAATAACATCTCTTTTAGAAGGTGCTGAAATCAATATACTCAGAAATGAAAGCAAAATCATAGATGGTCTAAATTTTATTGGATTTGATGATTTTTGGTCTCCCAATTTTGACAACAAAACATTGGTAAACAATTACAAACCAGACCATGCAAATCTTGTTCTTTGTCACAATCCAGATGTGTGTGATTTAGGTATTTGGCAAAATTTCAAAGGATGGATACTTGCTGGGCATACTCATGGTGGACAATGTAAACCTCCTTTCTTACCGACACCCATTTTACCTGTTAAAAACAAACGCTATTCAGCCGGTGAAATACAGCTTAATCCAGATCAAACGCTTTATATAAACAGAGCCATCGGGCATCTATGGCCTGTTCGGTTTAATGCCCGTCCAGAGATTACTTTATTTACATTACAAAAAAATAACCCTAAAACACATGACTATTTTTTTACTATTTAACTTTGAATTTCAAAGTTCTTTTAAATAATTAATATTATGAATATACGATTAAACTTTATGCTTTGGCTGTACGGATGGTCTCAGATTCTCTATACGCGGTTATTTAAACGCAACAAAAAAGAATGGGGTATCACTCTATCAAAACTTCTGCTCTACCCTGAAGGCTCATTGGGAAAAGCACTAGGAGAATTTTACCAAGAAAATGATTTTCAGATAATGCCTAAATTAGAAAATCATGATGTGTTTCACATTATAACCGAAACAGGAACTGAAATTCAGGATGAAATTGCCATGCAATATTTACTACTAGGAAATGGGAAATTCAGTCTTTATTTATTAGGTATGGTATTCATCGGCAGTTTGCTTTATCCGGAATTTATTTCTCATTATATAAAATCTTTTAAAAAAGGAAAAAAAATGCTTTCCTTTTATTCCATAGACTTTGGTAAGTTACTTGATTACAATCTAATTTCACTAAAAATAAAATTTAATTCACAACATAAATATTGTACACCAAACCATAATAGAAAACCTACAAAACAACCTCTCATTAATTAAATGAAATATTGTCTTTGATATACCACAAGTTAGCCCATGACATATCTCTCTTTTGAATATTTCCTTACCTTCGCAAAAATTTTTAAATGGAATTAATCGACTTTATCCTACACATAGACGAGCATTTGGCTCAATTTATCCGTGATTACGGAACATGGATTTACGCCATTCTATTTCTCATTATTTTTGTAGAAACCGGTCTTGTTATCATGCCTTTTTTACCGGGAGACTCTCTTCTATTTGCGGCAGGAATGTTGGCTGCACAAGGAACAGGTTTAAATGTTTGGATAGTCATTGGACTTTTACTCATAGCTGCTGTTGCAGGGGATTCGCTTAATTACTATATCGGAAAACAATTTGGAAATAAGGCACTGAAAGTTAAAATCTTTGGACGAAACTTTGTAAAACAAGAACACATAGACAAAACCCATGAGTTCTATGAAAAATATGGTAGTAAAACCATTGTCATTACCCGATTTGTTCCTTTTGTAAGAACACTTGCTCCTTTCGTTGCCGGAGTTGGAAGAATGAATTATACAACTTTTATTACCTATAACATAGTCGGTGCTATACTTTGGGTTGTTGGAGTGACTTTGATAGGATATTTTTTAGGGAATATTCCTATTGTAAAAGAAAATTTCTCTAAAGTTGTATTACTTATTATCTTCATCTCTGTACTTCCTATTATTTATGAATTTATAAAAGAACGATTTTTCGCAAAAAAGGAAGAAAGAAGTTAATTTTATTTAAGATTTAAACTTCCGAAGGGTCTCTTTTGTAAAGTCAGACAAAACCAAACGTCCACTCATTTCTGCTCTTTCTTGCATCAAACTAGGCAAATGATCTGTTCCTTCCCAAAAGACGGCTTTTAAGTCTCGCATGGCTTCTAAACTATATACAGAAAGTGTTTTTGCGAAATTCATTGCTTCATTTTCACAAGATTCGGTATCAGGCATCACTTTTGAGTAAATCCCTTTTTCTTTTACCCATTCAGGAGATTTCCACTCGATAGGGTTCATTGTTAGTTCAGAGAAGGCTGCTATGCCAATTTTACGAGTAATTGCCGGTTCTATTACAAATGGACCAATTCCTATAGACAGTTCACTCAGCCGAATTGAAGCATTTGCATCAGCTATTGCATAATCACATGCTGAAGCAAGTCCTACTCCACCTCCCACAACTTTTCCGGTAATGCAACCTACTATAAATTTAGGACAACGTCGCATAGCCAAAATTACATTGGCAAAACCCATGAAAAATTTCTTTCCGGTGTCAAAATCATCAATTGTCAATAATTCGTCAAATGAAGCTCCGGCACTGAATACTTTTTCTCCGGCACTTTTTAGTATAATTATCTTTACATTTTCATTTTGTCCCAATTCATCAAAAATCTGAATAAGCTCTGATAATTGCTTACTAGGAAAGGAATTGCTCTTTGGATGAGAAAATTCAACTACAGCAATCTGCCCTAAAATGTCTTTCTTTATATAGTATGTTTCCATAGGTGTAAATTAACTAAATTTATTTTGTGAAAAAAAAGTATAGCGTATCTTAATTTGTATTAAATTTGTTCGAAATCAATTTTTCACCTACTCCCTAATCTTATTAGAATCAAAACTCTACCAATTTAAATTTAATTGAGACTTATTTCTACATTAATATTTAAAAATTAGGACTATGAAGTATTTTCTGAAATTTCATCTACTTACTTAGATATACCGATGATTTCTACCCAAGATAGGATATGGTGGAGATTTGAAGTTTACCATTTAAAGGACTCCTAGTGAAAAAACACCTAATTCACTAAAAACCAAAACATTTAAAATTATCAAGAAATAAAAATGGATTCCATAGACATTTATCTTCTCTAGTTTTCAACCCTGTAATGTTACATTGTCGTGCCTTATCAACCTATTAAATCAATTTTTTCATACAGCAACTTTACAGGGTTGTTTTACCTAATATATAAAATTCAAACTTCTGATTTAAGTACAGTAAATCAATTTTATACATTACATTATCTCTCAGAAGGTGGTGGGAATTTCGCCATAATTTCTTCAATAGCACTTGGTATTTCCTCCACTTTTCTATTCAGATTAGAAACATCTAAACCACTTCCTGAACCTTGCCAAATCAGGATATTCTTTTTATCATCAATTATGTCTAGAATAATTGTACCCGAAGTATATTGGTAAACTCTTGATGGTCCATTCCAATAAGGTCCACCCCAATAGCCACCATAGTAACCACCGTTATCTATATTGATTTTCTCTTTGGAACTTGCCAAAATATTGATATACAAGTCAGGTGTAGTTGATTTGGTAAAACCTTTTGCTGTCATCTGGGCATCTATAGCTGTAACGATTCGACGTTTATCCAAATCATTGATTTCTAATTTATCAATTCCTTTCTGATGGTAGTTATAGGTTTTATAGTTATTAAAATCAGTAGTCCGATCAAAGTCGTAAGATACCCTTACGGTGTTACAAGAGGTAAATAAAAACCCTGCTACCAATAATGTAATAATAGAATTTAATTTCATTTTGAATTAATTTTATACTCAAATTTAATCAAAAATTATTCCGACTGTCTAATACATTATAATATTTAACAAAAAAAGTCCAGGAATATCTCTGAGTTTTTTTTATTTCTTACCTTATTGAGGATTTAATGTAGGGTTTATAGGCACTCCCATATAACTATTGATATATACCACAACAGCATTAACATAACTTTGGTGCCATCCCAAGAGAAAGTATATGACGTATCTCCGCATTTGTTAAACATTCTGAATAGTTACTCCAACAGTAGACACATGGGTTTAGTGGTGGATCATCCTGAGACTTCACATTATAAGACCGTTTTCGGTCATTACCGTAAATGGTGTGAGTTGGATGTATGGAAATCTTGCTGGATAGAATTGTTAAAAGCCAATAAGTCCCATTTAGATTTATCAAGCGGTGATTTGGACGAAAGCCATACTACTGCGCTTCGAGGTGGTGAAGAGGTTGGATATCAAGGTAGAAAGAAGTGCAAAACCACTAACGCTATTTATCTTACCGATAGACAGGGATTATCAAATCCCATTTCTGGAAATCATAATGATTTGTTTGATATAGAAGTACAGTTCGAAGAAGTAATCGGTACTTTAGAAGAAGCCGAAATCAATGTTGACGGTATTTTTGTGAATGCTGATGCAGGTTTTGACTCTCAAAAACTCAGAAACAAATGCAAGATCAAAGGTATTATTGCCAATATTTATCCAAACAAACATAATGGAGCTGATAATATAGATATCTATTTTGACAAAGAACTATATAAGAAACGCTATTCTATAAAGTAAATGCTTGGATGGATTGCTTTCGTTCCTTATTGAATAGATTTGACACAACAATAACCAGTTGGAAAGGCTTTAATTTCTTGGCTTTTATTGTAATTGGATTAAAGAAATTTTATAAACTTAAAAAGTCAAGATAACCTCTATAATAATCTCCAAATAAAACATAAAAAACCACTCATTTCTGAATGGTTTTCTAAATAATCATTTTGTTAAATTTAAACCTTTTCAACTTGCATAAAGGAAAGTTCCAATGGTGTTTTTCGTCCAAAAATAAGTA
>JBKEAG010000027.1:0-5946 GCA_047972025.1 Moheibacter sp. | reverse complement strand
CATTCAATTTTTATCAATCTATTTTAGGTGGAGAATTTACCTATATAGGACGATTTGGTGAAATTCCAGAAAGTGAAGACTACAAAGTAGCAGAAGGAGATAAAAATAAAATCATGCATGTTTCTCTTCCGGTAGGCAATTCTATTCTAATGGGTAGTGATATAGGAAGTGAATGGACTTCTTCATTTCAACAAGGAAATAATTTTTCTGTTTCTATTACTGCTGACAGTAAAGACGAAGCTAATAAATTATTTAAAGGACTTTCAGAGGAGGGACAAATTACGATGCCTCTTGCTGATACATTTTGGGGAGATTACTTTGGTATGTTTACTGATAAATTTGGAGTAAATTGGATGATTAGTTTTAATGAACAACAACAGAGTTCATAAGAGATTTAAAAGAGAGAGCTGGTATAAAATCAGTTTAAACTTAAACGTACAAAAAATCAAATGATTTAAGCTAAAAACTGATACTCATATTGTATTAACAAAAGAATAACTAAAGATAAAGTGAGCATACTCTCTCTCAGTAGATTGTTTATTACCTAAGCAAGAAATTGTTAATGTCTTGCAGAATGGTATTTTAAACATATAATACCTTTAAATTACTCCCAACTCCTTCCCTACTTTCGTAAAAGCAGTAATAGCTTTGTCCAATTGTTCTTGGGTATGAGCTGCAGAAAGTTGAACACGGATTCTCGCTTTGTCTCTAGGTACTACCGGAAAGAAAAATCCAATAACATAAATTCCTTCGTTCAATAATTTATCTGCCATCACTTGAGAAAGCTTTGCATCATAAAGCATGACAGGGACAATTGCAGCATCACCATCAGGAATATCAAATCCGGCAGTTTTCATTCCTTTACGGAAATAATCAGAATTCCACATTACTTTATCACGAAGTTCTGTGTTTGAATCTAACATTTCAAATACCTTTAAAGCAGCACCAACAATTCCAGGTGCCAATGAGTTGGAAAATAAATAAGGACGAGATTTTTGGCGTAACATTTCTATTACTTCTTTCTTTCCGGAAGTAAATCCTCCCATAGCACCACCAAGTGCTTTTCCTAAAGTTGAAGTAATGATATCTACACGATCTATCACCTTGTTATGTTCATGTGTACCACGCCCTGTTTTCCCAATGAAACCAGTTGCATGAGAATCATCAACCATAACTAAAGCATCGTATTTTTCAGCTAAATCACATACACCTTTTAAATTAGCAACAATTCCATCCATAGAAAATACACCATCTGTTACGATGATTTTAAACCGATGATTTTTTGTAGAAGCATCTTTTAGCTGAGCCTCTAAGTCTTCCATATTATTATTTTTGTATCGGTAACGAGCTGCTTTGCAAAGCCGTACTCCATCTATGATAGATGCGTGATTCAATTCATCAGAGATAATTGCATCTTCGTCTGTAAATAAGGGCTCAAAAACACCGCCATTTGCATCAAAAGCCGCTGCATAAAGAATTGTATCTTCCATTCCTAGAAATTTAGAAATTTTCACTTCCAATTCTTTATGAATATCCTGTGTTCCACAAATAAAACGTACAGAAGACATTCCATAACCACGCTTATTCAACATAGATTGTGAAGCATTTATAATTTCTTGATTGTCTGACAGTCCTAAATAATTATTGGCACAGAAATTCAAGAGTTTACTTCCATTTTCAAGGGTAATTTCAGCTGCTTGTGGTGATGCAATAATGCGTTCACGTTTAAACAATCCTTGGTTATCTAAATCGTTTAATTGATTGGTTAAATGGTTTTGAAATTTTTCGCTGTACATATTGATTTATTTGTTTTTGAGCAAAGATAAAAGAATAGGTTTAATTAGTATTTCTATTTATTCATAAAAAATACAGTATTTGATGATAGTACTTTTTTTTTAAGCAATATTATTTTTTTAGGTTACTATCTAAAAACCTCAAATGAGTCCTTTACATCCTCCCAAAATTTATCTAGTTTTAGTAAATTATCCTTTAGAAAGATAATAATCTCTTGCCATGAGTATTCATTAAAAATACTTACATTTTTAAGTTGGCATTCTATTCTACAAATTCCCTTCCCAGTACCATCATATATATTTTGTAGCCAATCCCACTTACCTAGTTGAAGTTCAAATATTGGTTGAAATACTTCAAATTGTTCAAATATCAAAGATTGCATACTCTTATCTTTCTGAGTAATTTCTATAGCTATTTTTGCTGATTTATTATCTACATCTATTTTGAAATAAAGGTCTTTGATTCCAGTTTTATAGTTTAGCCAATTTATTGTTTTACCATTCACTGACTTGTGTAGTTTCATATATTGCCCAAAGGAAATCCAAAATTTTTTACGAATCTGAAAAGCTTCTTCTTTTGAGTACATAGAGTTATTTCTCGTCGTAGTTTTTTAGCCAATTCATACAGTCATTGAATGTATCAAAAATCTGTTCTTTAGGAACTAAATTAGGTATAATATCTATACGTTCCATCATATATTTGGGCTGATCTTGTAAATCTACAAATAGAATGATTATTTCATTTTTATTTAATTCTTGCAAAACATCTTCCATAGCATATAAACCTGATTGGTCAATATATTGCATACGGTCTAAACGTATTATCACTTTCGAAGCTGTTGGTGGAATTTGTGCTGCCAAATTGAGAAATTCGCTTGTACTCCCAAAGAATAAAGGACCTTTTATATGTTTTATAAACACCTCATTTTTCAACTGTTCCGGTAAATTAATTTCACCTTTTCTATCTTTTTCTTTTAGAGTTTTTAAATTAGAGCGCTCAGCAGTCAAATCACCTATTTTTTTCATAAACATCAAAGAAGCTATAACCAAACCAATTCCTACTGCGTAAACTAAGTTCCAAAATGTTGATAATAATAAAACCGTTATCATAATTAATACCTCCGAACTTAGCCTTAGAGGTCCTATTTTTATATCTTTTGGTAAGCTTGGAATGGCTTTAAGCCCCTTATAATCCATAACTCCAATACCTACCGTTATTAAAATACCTGCAAGTACTGCTGCTGGTATTTTAGAGGCTACAGACCCTAATCCTAATAGAATAACAAGCAACATAATACCTGCAATCATTCCCGAAAGCCTTGTCTTTCCTCCCGCATTAATATTGACAACAGTTCTAATAGTTGCTCCGGCTCCTGGCAATCCTCCAAAAATAGCAGCTATACCATTTCCTATTCCCTGGCCTATTAATTCCTTATTGGGCTTATGTTTTGTTTTGGTCATATTATCTGCTACTACACTGGTCAATAGTGAGTCTATTGCTCCTAGTAAAGCCAAAGTTAATGCTGTAAATATGTAAGGTGTTATAGATGTCGCACTGAAGGATGTAAATATTTCCATATTGGGTAGCGGTATACTATCTGGTATAGCTTCTATAGGTCTATACTCTAATTTGAAAGCTATAGCTATGCCTGATACTACAATCAATGCTACTAAAGTACTCGGTATTTTAGTAGTGATATATTTAAACCCATAAATAATAATAATTGTAGCTAGTGCTAATGCTAATTCAAGAAAATTTATATTTTTAAATGCTCTTGGTAAAACTTTAAAGCTTCCCAAAACACCGGATGCTTTATTTTTTGCTAATGTTTTGGCTTCTTTTAGTATATCCGTATCTGTTATATCTTCAGCTCTATTTATTGTTTCTTTAAGATTGTCTAAGACTAAAATACCTTTTCCTGCTTCTTCCTTTAATATACTTTCAAGAATTATTTCTTGAGCTTGTGGCTTAAATTGATTAACTAATTCTGCATCTTCTTTAGGATAATAACCTATTGCTGGTAAAATTTGTGTAATTAAAATAATGACCCCTATGGCAGTCATAAAGCCAGAAACTACTGGATAAGGGATATATTTTATATATTTCCCAAACCCTAAAACACCTAAAGACACCTGCATTAATCCTGCTAATAAAAAAACGGTTAAAATAGCTGGTAATGCTTTATTTACATCTCCATCATTCGTAGCTATAATTCCTGAAATAACAACCATACTCACTGCTGTCATCGGAGCAGTAGGTCCCGAAATTTGGGTACTAGTTCCTCCAAAAAGAGCTGCAAAAAAACTTAAAAAAATAGCTCCATAAAGACCTGCACTAGGTCCCAACCCAGATGAAACACCAAATGCTAAAGCTAATGGTAAGGCAACAATACCTGCCGTAATCCCTCCAAAAGTATCTCCTTTTAAGTTTGAAAAAATATTCTTCATTCTAATTACAAATCCAGTTAGTTGCCGAATTTAGTATATCTCTCTTTAAAATAAAAGTATCTTTTAATCTTTATGTTTTTATATGATTTTATTCAGTTAAATATTAACCCTATCCTAAGTAAAAATCACACCTTCTGAGAAGGTGGCTTTGGATAGCCTCTAAAAGGGGCGGTTAGGGTTCACGCTAAAACTCAAATCTTTCTGATTTCTTTTCTTCTTTCTCTTGATATTTTATATACCTTTTTATCATTTCCTTTACTCCACCTTTCAATATCCGAAATCTATATTTTGGAATCCACACAATATGATAATCACACTTGTAAATTACATGACTTTTTTTCTCTACTACCCATTTAACAAAGATAAGCATAGCCAATTGAACATAACCACCTACAAAGCAAGTGGTTTTTTAAGATGAAATAAAATAAAAAACTACCGCTAACATCGTATTTGTAAAAGAGCGAGTTAAGTGTAAAACTCAACATTTGTACTTTTTTTTTGTCGCCAATGCTGTTCGCATTGACTTACGTCCGTGCAAAACTAAACTTTCAGTCCATTTTTGCCCCGCACTATCGCCAAGCCGTTTCACGTTAGCAAAAATTAAAACCAAAATTATGAGAAAATTGACTTTAATCTTGAGTTTAGTAATAGGGTTTACCCTTTTATCTTGCTCAAATGACGATGACAATGAAAACCAAACATCAGAATTTCAGGGAAATTGGACGGGTAGTTTTATCGGAGATGAAGATAATGGAACTTGGAGTGTCACTGTTGATAACAATGGAAGTATTACAGGAACAGTAACTTCAAATGTTTTTACAGTAACTTGGGATGCAAATGGAACTGTATTAGCAAATGGTACTTTAAATATGACAGTAGGTACCGCAACTAGTGGTGCGACTTTCGAAGGCACAATGAGTGGAAATGATGCAAGTGGAATCTGGAACAACACGGGTGCCGAAATGAATGGCACTTGGACTGGCACAAAAAATTAAGTACATTTGTCGTATGCCGACAGTTTTAATAATAAATGGATTTCGATTTTTCTTTTATAGTAATGAACATTTACCTATCCATATTCACGTTGAAAAAGATAATAAGACCGCTAAATTCAATTTAGATGAAATTGAACTTGTGAGGTCGAGAGGTTTTAATGCGTCCGAATTAAAAGAAATGCGTAAATTAGTGCTCGACAATGTTGAACTTTTTAAAAACAAATGGGATGAGTATTTTAACAATTAGTAAATCAAAATTTGCAACTGATATATCGTTTACAGAGACCAAAATGATAATTTTATTTGAAGATGGACGCGAATTATCCGTCCCATTAGAATGGTTTCGTAAATTGAGAAATGCTACAAGAGAACAATTAGAAAAATGGCGTTTTATCGGAAAGGGAGAAGGTGTTCATTGGGAAGAATTAGATGAAGATATTTCTATAGAGAATTTATTAGAATAACTTTTGCTAAGATGGCTATAAACAATTGGGGCGAAAGTGATAAAACGTAAGTATAAACATAAAACAAAGGTCGGTGCAAAACCGAAAAGTTAGGGCGTAAAACCCCCAACTGTTCATAGCCGAGACCGTTATGCACAATGCTATGACATGTATCGTCCTAAAATAGGTTGACCAAAAAATAAACAAATACGGTCAACATGGAAACACAAAACAATCCACCCTGCCGAAAAAGAAACGGCAAACAAG
>JBKEAG010000022.1:0-6584 GCA_047972025.1 Moheibacter sp. | reverse complement strand
TGTAGATTATAATGGATGGGTAAAAATATTTTTATTTGATTCAGTAAATTCAACATTTATAGAAGCAGAAAATACAGGGATTTATAATTTGGGAAGTCAGGGAGATATAGAATTGTTTGACTTAGATAATGATAACCATTTGGATATGCTAATTTCAGGATTTGATTGGGCAGATGATGATATGCCGTCATTAACCAAATTATTTAAAAATACTTCTACTGAAGAGAATTTAAAACCCAATGCACCTACGGAATTAAATTTAGAGCAAGAGGGTAACAGGTTAAATTTTTCATGGACAGGGGCAACAGATGATAAAACACCAACAGAAGCACTTCAATATGAACTGAAAGTTGGAACAACTTCGGGAAGCCAAGATATAGCAAAATATATTGTTACAACACCAAATTGGTTTTTGGAATTAGAAGAAGTACCGTCCAATTTATTTTGGAGTGTAAAATCAATAGATGCAAGTGAAGTTTATTCAGACAAATCAGAGGAAGCACAACTATCCATTTCTGATAATATAGCCACTCAAGAAGTTAAATTCTACCCTAATCCGGCGAAAGATATTGTTTACTTTGACTCGAACAGAGAGATTCAGTCTGTTGAATTATATTCTATATCTGGACAGAAGATTCCAACATCATTTGCAAATAAACAGGTAAACATATCACATTTACCAAGTGGAGTTTATATACTAAAACTTCAAGTAGAGGGAAAAATGATTACAGAGAAATTAATTATTAAATAATTTGATGTTTTTATACAGGTTTAGTGGGTGAATGTTCGCTAAATTCAAAAGAAGCCGTCTCACAACCGAGGCGGTTTTTTTATAAAATAAACCTTGTGTAAAAGGTTGTTTTTTCGTGTATTAACATCTGATTTACAAGTTGTTAAATATGAATTTTAAAGGTTGCAACCAACGCTAGACCACGCTTTTTCCTCATTCGTTTGAGGATTTAATTCCCAAAAAACATCCCGTTCGTGTGGTTGACCAAGTTGTTGAGTCAATAAACATTCAACCGTTGTTAAAAGCCTACAGTAAAGAAGGCAATCCGGCGTATCATCCAAAAATGCTTTTAAAAGTAGAAACAGTAATACCAAAAAATTAAAAAAAACCGCCCCAAATGGTTTTGAGACGACTTCTTTTTATTACATAAAATTAGTATGTAAAACCCGTAGTGCATTATCCAACGAGATTAATTTTGAGATTGTTTATATTTCTGTTAAATACGAATCTATTCAAATATTGAATAGTAGTAAGTGTTGTGATTTTAGCCAAAATTCTTGTTTTAAAACCCTGAAAAGTCTTAGCATAATTTCTCCTAATCATAAATTGGTCACAAAGTTGGGAGAATAAAGTTTCAATACGTTTTCTGTATTTTTTGAATAGATAAAATTGCGGTTTGAAATCTATTTGGTTCTTTCTTTTGGGAGTTTCTAATTGGATATTTACTTCATTGAATAAGTCAAGTTGAATCGTTTGAGAAAGATATCCTTTGTCTCCAAGTAATACACAATCTGATAGTTGCGTCTTAATATCTTGTAAGTAATGAATGTCATGAACCGAAGCGGGAGATAAATCTATACTTTGAAAAATACCGGAACTTGAACAAACTGCATGAAGTTTGTACCCGTAAAAATGCAGATTTTGTGAAGCGCAAAATCCTTTATTTGGAATAGCGTAATCTGTTTCTTTACAGATTTTACTACGCGATGAACGGGAAATTTTACAAACCTCCAACGGCATGCTATCTACTATAAAATAGGTTTCAAACTCATTGAATCTTTCGACCATTTTCATTCTGATTTCTTCCATAAATGGAAACAATTTTCTTTTTCTTCTGTTGTAAACACTTCGCTCTATTTTAGATGCAATATCAAAACCTTTTATGTCTCTAAAAAATTGATGTTCAGAATCAATCGATTTAAATTCCGCCAAAATAATTAAGCTAATCAACTCAATATCAGATAATTTTGGCTTTATTGGCTTGAAATACATATTTTCACTTTCTGATATTTTACGTAATTCACTTAAAATTAATTTGTAACTTGCCTCTAGGTTGCTCATAATTGTATTTGATTGTCAGTCAATACAATATACTAATTTATAGTGTCTTGGGCAACTTTTTATATAATGCACTACGGGTTATATTTAATCTATAAATAGTTATGAAACCGATATGATTAAAATAATCGTTAAACATACAGCGGAATGATTATTTTAAGAATCAAAGGTTTCGTGTGACCATTAAAAACAATAAAAATAAACACATGAAAAAGATTGTAGTTTTAACAGGAGCAGGAATTAGTGCTGAAAGTGGTATTTCTACCTTTCGTGATTCTGATGGTCTATGGGAAAATCATGATATTATGGACGTTGCTTCACCCGAAGGTTGGCAGAAAAATCCGGAATTGGTATTAGATTTCTACAATCAACGTAGAAAACAGCTCAAAGAAGTACACCCTAACCTTGCGCATTTGTATCTGAAAGATTTAGAAGAAAAATATGAAGTAACCATCATTACACAAAATGTAGATGATTTACACGAACGAGCCGGCTCATCAAAAATTATCCATTTACATGGTGAATTACTAAAAGTTAGAAGTGAAAAAAATGAAAATTTGATGTATGATTGGGTGGAAGATGTAAATTTAGGAGACAAAGCAGAAGATGGTGAACAGCTTCGACCTCATATCGTTTGGTTTGGAGAAATGGTATCGATGATGGAAAAAGCAGTAGATGAGGTTTTAAGTGCCAATATTTTATTGGTCATAGGGACATCGCTTCAAGTGTATCCTGCCGCTTCATTGGTTGATTACATAGCTTATGGAAATCCGGTTTATGTCATTGATCCAAACTCAGTTCCAACACCTGATAATCCATATGTAGAAATTATTACCAAAAAAGCAACAGAGGGCGTTAAAGATTTGGATTTGTAACGTTTAATTTTTTTGGTTTCAATTAAATTTCCTTTTTTTGGACAGAATTTCGATAAATCACAACCTAAACTCAATTTTTATGAAGAAATATTCATTTGTTTTCTTTTTAATTTGTTTTACACAAAACCTTTTTTCTCAGTATGATTCGCCTTTTTATATGGATTCACTTCAATTGAAGTGGGTTGATGAAAAGTATGATGCCATGACATTGGAGGAAAAAGTAGGACAATTGTTTGTTGTAGCTGCTTATTCTAATAAAGATACAGCTCATGAAATAGAGATAGAAAATTTAATCAAAAATGAAGGAATCGGAGGTTTGATATTTATGCAAGATGACGCTTTGAACCAAGCGAATCTTACCAATCGTTTTCAGAAAGTAGCAAAGATACCGTTGCTAGTTGGAATGGATGCTGAGTGGGGATTAGCTATGCGGTTAAAAGAAGTGAAGCGTTTTCCTTGGGCAATGACACTTGGAGCCATTGAAAATCCGAACTGTATAAAAGAAACAGGAAATGCCATTGGAGAACAAGCAAGACGAATGGGAGTGAACTTTAACTTTGCTCCGGTGGTAGATGTCAATACCAATCCACAAAACCCAATTATCGGTAATCGTTCTTTTGGTTCAGACGTGAAAAATGTCTCAGAAAAAGGAATACAATATATGTTGGGAATGAAAGAAAAAGGTGTTTTGGCATCTGCAAAACATTTTCCTGGACATGGTGATACGAGTACAGATTCACACAAAACAACTCCCGTTGTTGACCATAATTTAACGCGGTTGAACTCAGTAGAACTAGCACCGTTTAAAAATTTAATAGAAGCTGGAGTACCGGCAATTATGGTTGCACATTTGAGTGTTCCGGCTTTGGAACCAAATGCAAAACTTCCCTCTTCGTTATCCTATAAAATTGTTACAGAATTATTGAAGAACCAGATGAATTTCAAAGGACTAATTGTGACTGATGCACTAAATATGTCGGGTGTAGCCAATGCGTATTCAGCAGGAGAGGTAGATTTGAAAGCATTTGAAGCAGGGAATGACATTTTACTTTTTTCACAAGCGGTAAAAACAGGTAAGCAAAAAATAATTGAAAAAATTAATTCAGGAGAAATTTCAGAAGAACGATTGGCCGAAAGTGTGAAAAAAATTCTGATGGCAAAGTACTATGTTGGGCTTAACAAGGTGACACCGATTGATACAAAAAATTTAATAGAAGACTTAAACCACTCGGCTTATGAGTATTTGAATACCAAACTCTATGAACTGGCAGCAACGGTAATTAAAAATGAAGATGAGGTATTGCCAATTAAAAATCTATCCGATGTTAAAATTGCATACGTCCCACTAGAAGAGTCTGATTATCAACAATTTTATACGAACCTTCAGTTTCATGCAACAACTGATTTAGTTAAATTAAAATCAGCATCTGAAGTTTCTAAATTAAAAGAATATGATTATGTGATAGTAGGTCTGCATAAATCAAATGAAACAGCTTACAAAAGTTATAAAATTTCAGGAAATTCACAAGCAATTATAAAAGCGGTAAGTGCACAAAATTCAACTATTGTCGCATTATTTGGAAGCCCGTATGGATTGATGAACTTAGACTTATCAAAAACAAAAGCAGCACTTGTGATGTACCAAAATTTAGATTTAACACATAATGCAGCAGCCGGAATCATTTTTGGAGCAATTGGAGCCAAGGGAAAACTGCCGGTAGATGTTAATTCAGAGTGGAAATACGGAACTTCTCTAAAAACAGAAAATTTACAGAGGTTAGGATTTTCTACGCCGGAAGGAGTTTTGATGAAAAACAATGTGCTGATTGATATAGATAAATTGGCACAACAAGCCATAGATATAGGTGCAACACCAGGAATGCAAGTAGTAGCAGCCCGAAAGGGAAAAGTGGTGTACAATAAATCATTTGGTTACCAAAGTATAGAGGGAAAAAAAAAAGTTACAAATGAAGATTTATATGACCTTGCTTCCGTAACCAAAATCACAGCTACTTTACCACTTTTGATTCAGGAAGTGTCTCAAAACAAACTTGATTTAGACCAAAATTTAGCAAGCATACTTCCTGAAGCCGGAAGAACAGATAAGGGAAACCTGAAATTAAGAGAAATTTTAGCACATCAGTCCGGTCTCCCACCTTGGATTGGGTTTTACAAAGAATCTGTAAATGTAAAAAACGCCCGTTTGTACTTGGACTATTATTCACGTAAACAAGATGAAGAGCATCCTATAAAAGTAACCGACAATATTTACATTATTGGGAGTATAAAAGATACCATTATGACGGATATTCTCTATGCGCCACTTGGAAGAAAATCGTATGAATACAGTGATTTGGGGTATTATTTATTTCAAAAATATTTAGAAGACACTTACAAAAATCCTTTGGATTCACTCACAATGGAAAAACTTTACAAACCAATGGAATTACGCGCCACCACGTATTTGCCTAGAAATAAATTCTCATTAGAACAGATCATTCCGACTGCTAATGATAAGATTTACAGAAATCAACTATTGCACGGATTTGTACAAGATGAAGGAGCTGCAATGATAGGAGGCGTAGCGGGACATGCCGGATTATTTTCGTCGGCACAGGATTTAGCAAAACTAATGCAGATGTATTTAAATGGAGGAAGCTATGGCGGAGTTACTTTCTTCAGCCCACAGTCCATTAATGAATTTACCAAAAATCAATATTCAGGAAACCGTAGAGGTGCAGGGTTTGACAAGATGTCTTCTAAATCTACAAGCGGTCCTTCAGAAAATAGTTATGGACACTATGGTTATACTGGAACGATGGTTTGGAATGACCCAGATGAAGAATTGGTTTATGTAATTTTGACCAATCGGGTTAACCCAAGTGTAGATAATAAAGTATTGGCACAGAAAAAAATACGGGAAAACATTCGACAAAAATTATACGATGCTTTGGTGAAAACAGAAGAATTAAAATTTAATTGAAAAATGAAAGCGATACTATTTTATGAAACAGCTCAAGTAGAAATGGAAAAAATCATGGAAACTTACCCCAAACATGAAGCCTTTCTAAGTCGATTTGTAGAGCAAGGAAAAATACTTGGGATTGGACCATATGCAAACCCTATGGAAGGTTCTATGGCTATTTTTACCGATATGAAAAGTGCAGAGGAATTTGTAAAAGGAGACCCATTTGTTTTAGAAGGAATTGTAGCTGGACATACAATAAAAGAATGGAATGATTCTCTACTGTAACCCCAATTTGTTCATTAAACAACTCTATCTATTTTAAAGATATCCAAAATCAATATGTTTTACTGTCTTAAAAAATAAAAATGAAACGAATTTGTGTCTTTTGTGCATCTAGTTTAGGGAATAAACCGATTTATGCAGAAACAGCATTTGAATTAGGAGAAATATTATCAGAATATGAAATCGAACTAATTTACGGTGGTGCGCAAGTTGGTTTGATGGGGAAAGTAGCAGAAGGAGCTTTGTCCAAAAATGGAAAAGTAATAGGCGTAATTCCTGAGTTTTTAAAGACCAAGGAAATAGCTCATAACTCCCTAACGGAGATGATAACCGTGAAAACTATGCACGAACGAAAAGCCAAAATGCATGAAATTTCAGATGGATTTATAGC
>JBKEAG010000001.1:0-4095 GCA_047972025.1 Moheibacter sp. | reverse complement strand
AAATTGTAGGTTACGACCTTAGTGACAGCCTTGAGCTGACCGGCTGCGTAAGGGCTCTCCAAAAAGCCCTGAAGCAGTCCGGAAAGCGGTCACCACAAATACACCACAGCGACAGGGGGGTACAATATTGTAGCAATATGTATACGGATTTGCTTCTAAAAAATGACATAGAAATCAGTATGACTGAAGAAAACCATTGTTACGAGAACGCTGTTGCTGAATGGGTGAACGGAATATTGAAATATGAATTTTTTCTCGACCAAACTTTCTTTAGCTCCAAAGTAGCTTTTGAAACAACAAAAAATGTAATTAAACTATATAACTCTAAAAGATTACATCTATCTTTAGACTTTAAAACTCCCGAAAATGTGTATAAAAGTATCGCATAATTTTAACTTTTAACATGTAGCCATATTTCAGGACTTGACATGTAAACAAAAAAAGTGTATATTTGACAAAAATATGATTTGAAAAACTAAATGAAATTACCCAAGTATCCGTTAGCTTCGAGCGACAAAATGATGACCTTTGAATTCATCAGCGAAGGACAAAAAGGTTTGATTCACAAACTTGTTCGCTTTCAGCCGACTAACTTGAAAGACGTTTATAATCTTGCTTTCGGAGACAAAGACCTTAAAACAGGCGAAATAGACGATGAAGTAATTTCAAACAATGGAGACAGTGAAAAAGTGTTAGCAACTGTAGTAGCAACGGTTTACGCTTTTACCGACAAATATCTAGATGCTTGGATTTATGCAACAGGAAGCACAAAAAGTAGAACGAGGCTTTATAGAATGGGAATTACAAAGTTCTTCAAGGATGTTAAAGAGGACTTTGAAGTTCAAGGCGAACTAAAAGATGACTGGGAAACATTTAAGAAAGGAATTGAATATGAAGGATTCTTAGTTTGTAGAAAAAGAAAATAATTATTAACTTTGTAGAGTGTCAGTGAACAGATGAAAATAACAAACGAAATAAAAAAACGCAAAATTCCGATTGTTCGCGTGGATAAGTCATTAAATGAATATGATGACAAAGTCTTGTTCCCCGAAAAGTTGGAGAGAGCGAACGAAATGCTAAAAAAAATTGGACTTCCAAAACAATGGACGACTGAAAAAAACCACAGCTAACATTGTATAAGCGTAATGCGGGCTGAAGTTATAAATTTAAAGTAAGTGAACTATTAACAAACATAACAGTAAATTTGAAAGTGTTGGTTTTTTAATCCCGCACTACTCATACACCAACCGTCGTGCAACATTTGAGCAAAAATGAAAAATCGAATTTTAACAATATTATTTTTAGCTATAAATCTGAAAATCTGACCATATTTGGACAAGAATCTAAAGACTGTTATGAAATAAAGTATCTCGACTTTTTTGGTTTGGACAAAATGGAAATTATAAAATGGCCAGAATCTGAACTTGATGGACTATCCAAAATGGATTTTGCCAAAGACAGAGGTAAATCTGAAATTAAGACTAACTTTATAATTCCGATGATTGTTTACCAATTAGCCGAATATCATCCGAATTGCAATCAAAATATTGATACAAATTATTTCAATAAAATTTCAGAAATCTATTTAAAAATTAGAGAAATTGACTCGACCGAATTTCTACAAAAATCAATCGCTGAAAAAATTGACTTTTTACGTGCTGACTTCTATTCTCAAGTCGAAAATGTGGAATATCTGCCTAAAATGACATCAACTTTTGATGACGGACCTTTTTACGGAGTTGACTACACAGAAAAATCGGAATTAAAACCAATCAAAACGCAAGAAACTGAATTCGGGACTTTAGTTGTTTCAAAAGCTAATGATAAAACAATACTTACAAGTAAAGATAAAAACGGAAACACAATTTGGCAGAAGTCAATTACTGGATTGTCGGACAGAAATTTAACTGAATTACATTTTACCGAAAATCCAATGGAATACAATTCTGTTTCGACTGTTGCTCATATGTATTCGGAAGGAGAAAGATTTACACTATATTTAAAAAGCGATGGAAGTTTTATGTATTACTTTCATTCCTGGTAAATAAAATAATAAAAACGTTGCACAATAATAACTGAACAATGAGATTAAAAATATCAATCTTAATAATAATTCTGCTTTCAATATTTGCAAACGCACAAGAGGCAAAAAGATATAAGGGTGAAATTTTTCTTGATTCATTAAAAACTCTAAATGCGACTTTTAGCATTGATTATTCACATTCGAAAAGTAAAGAATTTTATTTTTATATAAATAAAAATGCTAAAATTGAAAGTCTTAAAATAAACAATAAATCAATAGATTACAAGGTTGAAAATCTGACAAATTTTCTTCCTGATTTAAAAAAAATCATACTCAAAAATACCTTTTCAAAAGAAATCAATTTAATGATTCAATACTCTTATCCTCTTGATAAGATTGAACATCTAACATTTCTCTATAACCCAAACTGGATTGAATTGAGCCTTTATACAGGTTGGTTTCCTGTAAATTTAGATGATAAAAATTATTCATATAAATTGACGTTCGACACACCAAAAAACTATCAAATAATTAGTCCCGGAAAAATTAAAAAGAAAGGTGATAAGACAATTATTTTGAATAAAGAAAACTATTTCGATATTCCTGTAGTGATTTCGGATGATTTTCAAACTTTCAATTCAAAAAATGAGAAAATTAAATTTTATGGAACTCAACTTTCAAATGAGCAAATAAAAGACATTCAACACACCTCTGATAACATTTACAACTTTTACACGACAATTTTCGGGAAAAGTGATTCTAATGAATTAATTGTAGCCGTGAACCCCTTTGCTCATCAGATGTCTTATGCTAGAAAGGGATTCATATCATTGTCACTCAAAAGTGGTTTTACAAATAGAGATAAACAAACACTTTCTCACGAAATTGCTCATTTGTGGTGGATAAACGCACCTTTTGGAAATTACGAAGAATGGTTGAATGAATCTTTTGCCGAATTTTCTGCATTGTTGTGGATAAAAGAAAAACTATCTGAAGAAGAGTTTGCAAAACTCCTAAATAAATATGAAACGGCTTATAAAAAAACCACAAAGATTTCACAAACATCACCAGATGAAGATAACTGGTATTCAATTACATATCTTAAAGGAGCATATATTTTATACCGATTGGAAAAGAAAATTGGAAAAGAAAAGATGGCAATATTTTTACAACAAGTATATAGTAGTAAGATTTCAAATACGAGAGATTTAATTTTACTCTTGGAAAAAAATACGAATAAAGATTTAGCTAAAGAATTTGCACAGGAAATTTATTGAAAATTACTGTAGCTAACATGGTGTACAAGCAAGAGCTGGTTAAGTGCAAAACCCAATCTTCGGGATATTCTACTCGCCAAATCGGTTTTCAACCGCTTTTTTTTCGTAAGTTAGCGGTTGAAAACCGTTTTGGCTACCGTCGGTGCTAAACTGAAAGTTTTTAGCTTTCCACTACGCTCCTACGTGTACACCTAAACCGTTGTGGCGCATTTTGACAGAACGCACAGAAAATCAAAGAACAATTTTTGAAATCCAAAATATTTGCTTAAATTTGTATCCTAATGAATACAAAAAGATTAAATGTACTTTATTGAAAAAACGGTAGAATTTGACAAGTGGCTGAGAAAATTAAAGGATTTAAGAGCAAAAGCAAAAATCTTGTTCAGAATCCAGAAGCTTGAAAATGACGAACATTTTGGAGACTGTAAACCTGTTGGAGACGGAATTACCGAACTGAAAATAAATTACGCAAAAGGGTATAGAATCTACGTCAAAGAAACGGACGGAATAGTAATAATCCTACTGATTGGCGGAGACAAATCAACTCAACACAAGGACCTTGAATAAGCGAACGAAATTTGGAGCAAGTTAAAAAAGTAAACACTGGAAACAACAAAATTTGATATAGCGGATTACCTGGACAGCAACGAAATGATTGCCGATTATCTAAATTCCGTTTTGGAAGATGGCGATAATGATGATGTGATTGTCGCACTTGGACATATCGCAAAGTCGATTGGAATGACTAAAATTGCGGAGGAAACGGGAATGAGCAGACCGAGTTTGTACAAAGCA
>JBKEAG010000197.1:0-9099 GCA_047972025.1 Moheibacter sp. | reverse complement strand
CGGTTAAATAGTGTACAATAGTAGTCATTCTAGGACTCCACCCGCACCATGTTCCGGTATAGTCTACAAAGACTACCTTTTGAGTATATGCTGAAGCTATAACTTCTGTAGATGAAAATTTGATTGTACTACGTGTCAAACCATTATAAGTAGCAGAGACTTTTTTGGTGTCTTTAGCTTCCTTAGGTATTAAGGTGTTCCCTTAAATCTGAGTTCCGTTTACAAAAAAAACGGCTTGTGAAGATATATCACCATCAGTTATTGTAGCTGCCATAAATGTCATACTTTCTCCTACTGGAATAGTAGAGTTACTGACAGAAATAGAAAGTACATCTTCCTGTTCCTCTTCTTCTGTCCCACAACTAAATAAAGTGAAACAAAAGGTGAATAAAAATAAAATGTGTGTTAGATTATTTAATTTTTTCATAATAGAAAATATTTTTTGCTAATTTAGCCAAATAACACACAAACAAAAAAAATCATGATGAAAAACTTTTTATCAATTGTATCATTGTTAGTAGTAGTAAACTTTGCATTTTCTCAAGATACAGCTTTTCCGGATATAGCGATTCCTGATTTGCAAGGAAATAAAGTAGATATAAAAGCACTTTCTATGGAAGGTAAGCCAGTGGTTTTGGCATTTTGGGCAACGTGGTGCGGACCATGTATGTTAGAGCTTAATGCAATTAGTGATCAAATAGATGATTGGTCTGCAGAAACAGAATTTAAATTTTATGGTGTTTCAGTAGATGACTCAAAAACAGTTGGACGTGTTCAACCATTGGTAAATGGAAAAGGATGGAATTTTGATATTTTATTGGATACCAATAATGAGTTGAAACGACAATTGAACTTCTCAACACCTCCTTATACGGTTATCATAAAAGATGGTATAGTAGTTTATAAACATTTAGGGTACCAACCGGGAGTGGAAGAAGAGTTGTATGAGAAAATCAAAGAATTTTCAAATTAAAAAAAGATTAAACTTAAGTTAGACATATCACATTAACACATGAAAAAGATTTACGGACTTTTGATGTTTGCTATAGCAATATCAACTTATACTTATGGACAAATAGATGTAGCAGGTGGAACATTTTCGGGAGGAATTGAGTCCACTTCTCAATGGTATCAAGCAGATGACGATATTGGTTTTGAACAACCAAATGACCCATTTCGCTCCAATAATTATGTGAAATTAGATTATACCAATGGTAAATTCTCTGCCGGTGTACAATATGAGGCTTATTTACCATCAGCATTACTAGGATATTCAGATCGTTTTAATGACAATAAAATAGGTACTTACTATCTAAATTATAAGGGAGAACAATTGGATATTACCGCAGGTAACTTTTATGACCAATTTGGTAGTGGTCTTATTTTTAGAAGTTGGGAAGATAGACAGATAGGGATTAACAATTCAATGAAAGGAGTTAAAGTAGCTTATACACCTAATGATTTTACTACGATTAAAGGGGTGATTGGTAAAATGCGATTAGGATTTGATACGACCGAAGGCACTGTTGGAGGAATTGATGTAGAGACTAACATTACTCGTCTTATAGATGAAGAAAATTATAAAAACTCTGTAACAGCAGGTTTCAGTTATGTAGGGCAGTCTGAAAGTTATACTGGTCCAGTTGAAGATTTTCCTGAAACAACAAGTAACTATTCAGCAAGGTTGGGCTATTCAGGAAATTCAGGGTTTTACATTAATGGGGAGTATGTTTACAAAGGAGAACGACCAATAATTAGCAATGGAGCAGCATCAGAAAAGTACTATGATGGAAATGCTTTACTAATGAATTTAGGCTATTCAACTAAAGGTTTTGGCATTAATACAACTTTTAGAAGATTAGAAAATATGGGCTTGTACGCAGAAAGAAATATGAGTGATCCTGCAAATAATTTATATAATGAGGCTATAGTAAATTATCTACCGGCACTTACCCGTCAACATGATTATTTACTAACAAACATTTATGTATATCAATCTCAGCCAAATATAGACTTTATTACACATCAAGTTGGTGAAATTGGAGGACAGGTAGATGTATTTTATAATTTTGCAAAAGGAACATTATTAGGAGGTAAATATGGAACTAAGTTAGCAGCCAATGCATCATATTGGAATGGTTTAAACCCTGAATTTAATGATACAGGAGATGAGTATGAAACAAATTTTTTTGATTTTGGACAAAAGTTCTTTCATGATGTAAATTTTGAAATCACAAAAAAATGGAGTCCTAAATTCTCGTCTATTTTCACCTATATGCATCAGTATTATAACAAAGGAATCGTAGAGGGAGGGAACTATAGCCATATTATAGCTAATGTAGTAGTAGGAGATTTCTTATATAAGTTTAACAAGAAAAACTCACTACGTTTTGAGTTACAACACTTACAAACCAAAAGAGATCGCAAAAATTGGATGGCAGGTTTAGTTGAATATAATTTAAACCATAAATGGAACTTTTATGTAGGAGATAATTACAATTATGGAAATGACAATAAGGATGAAAGATACCATTATTATATGTTAGGGGGAAGCTACGCTAAAGAATCCACACGAATTGCTTTAAACTATGGTCGTCAGAGAGGTGGGCTAATATGTGTAGGAGGAGTATGTCGTTATGTGCCTGAAAATACAGGTTTTACACTTTCATTAGTGAAAACATTTTAGTAAATTTGGAAAAACAAAAAGTATAGTTCATTAAACACACAAATTTTAACATTATGAAACAATTTTTTACTAAGTTTTTATTGGTAGGATTTGCTCCGTTGGCTTTATATGGTCAGACGATAGTGAGTACAACACCAGAAAATAGAAAAGCAATTCTTGAAGAGTTTACAGGAATTCACTGCGTATATTGTCCTCAAGGACATGCAATAGCAGAGCAAATTATGGAAGATAATCCGGGAAATGCTTTTGCCATCAATATCCATCAAGGAGGATATGCTGTTCCAAGTGCTGGACAACCTGACTTTAGAACTCCGTTTGGAAATGCTATAGCTGGTCAAACAGGACTAACAGGATACCCATCAGGAACAGTAAATAGACATAATTTTCCAGGATTGGAGATGGGAAATTCAGGAACAACTGCAATGGGTAGAGGACAGTGGGTTACTGCTGCTAATCAGATAATGGCATTACCATCTTATCTAAATATGGCAGTAGAAGCAACAATTGATGTAAGTACTCGTGAGATAACAGTACATGTGGAAAGCTATTATACAGGAGATAGTTCTGAGTCAACAAATCTTTTGAATGTAGCATTACTACAAAATAATACTAAAGGACCGCAAACCGGAGGGAATGCAGGGAATAACTACAATCATATGCGTCGTTTAGTTCATATGATAACAGGGCAGTGGGGAGATGAAGTGTCAACTACAACTTCAGGTTCATTCGTAGATAGAACATATACCTATACAATTCCGGCAGATTATAATGATATTCCGGCGGATATTTCAGAAATGGAAGTAATCGTTTTTATGACAGAAACTCATCAAGAAATTGTATCAGGTAATAGAGCTATCCCAACTTATACAGGAGTCTCAAATGCAAATGATTTGGCAGTTAACTCTATTGAAGAAATTGATGATCAATGTTTAGATATGATAGCTCCAGTAATTGAAATTCAAAATAGAGGTCAAGACAATATCACTTCTGCAACAATTGAATATTCAATAAATGGAACAACTCATACATATAATTGGTCAGGAAACTTATCAACATATCAAAAAGAAACGGTTGAATTACCGGAAGCATCTTATACCTTACAAGATATAAATACGGTTGAAATAACATTGTCAACGGATGATGATAGTTCGAATAACAGCGTGACAACAACATTTGATACTGCCGTAGAAACGACAAATGTGATACGCTTAAGAATAACTACAGACGCGTATGGAGATGAAGTTGGATGGAATATTACAGATTCAAGTGGTGCAATTATAGAGCAAGGAGGACCTTATGGAAATAATCAACAATATACAATTGATATAGTTTTACCAAGCCAAGATTGTTATACATTTAACTTGATGGATGCCTACGGAGACGGAGGTGGTGGAGTTATATTGAGAGATAGTAATAATGCAGTTATATACGGCTCTTCAGGAAATTATGGTTCAGGAGCTTCTGCTAGTTTCCAGGTAGGAACATTAGGAGTAGATGATTTAGATGCTTCAATGGTTTCTATCTATCCAAATCCATCAAATGGCATAATTAATATTACTACAAAATCAGTAAACTCTTCAATTGAGGTTTTTGATGTAACAGGTAGAAAAGTGTACAGTACAGCGTCAGATTCTACATTGTCAACAATAGATTTGAGTACTTATGGAAAAGGGGTATTTGTGATAAAGGTTTCAGATGGAAAACAAGTTGAAACTAAAAAAGTAATTATTAAATAATAAACTATAAGCAAGTGGAGTAATTAATTACTCTACTCGCTTCTTTAAAAGAATCAAAAAAATGAAAAAAATAATTTTATCTGTTTTAGCAATTGTTTCCTTTGTAGGGACTTCACTTGCTCAAAACCAAGTTTACAAGGTAACGGACTTGGATATGAACGAATATGAAGATAATTCAGTTCATGTGTTTAATGTACATGGGACATTTGCTGACCCAAGAGAGGATGCTAAACTACATCTTGTAGTTAGCAATACAAGTTCAGAAGAGATTTTTGTAACGGCTGAAGTTGTAGAGATTACAAATACAGACGGAACTTTGGCTCAATTTTGTATAGGCGGACCTTCAGGTAACTGCTTTTTCCCTATTAGTGTAGGTTCTTTTTATCCATCTCAAAATGGTGGTATTATAGCACCAAATGCCAATTGGGGAATGTTTGACTACTTTATAAACTTGGATCCAAATAATTTAGCTGAATACAAAGTAAGATTTGTACAAACAGATGGAGTAGGAAATGAATTGCCCGGCACCTCTTTTTTCCTAGGGTATAAATATGATGAAAATATGGGAGTTTCAGACATAGGTTCAATTGCCATTGCAGAGATTTACCCAACTGTAGCAAGTGGTTTTACTAATGTAACTCTTAAAGAAAACGCAAAGGTACAAGTACTAAGTTTAGAAGGGAAATCAGTGAAAAACCTATCAATGAATACCGGTTCTAACCGTATAGACTTATCAGGACTATCTGCAGGAGTTTACTTTGTGAAATTTGTAGGAGAATCAGGGATGACAACTACAAGTAAAATAGTAGTAAAATAAATAAAAATCTAGAAGTAGATAATTTAGAAGAGCCATTTCTACTGAGAAATGGCTCTTTTATTTAGTTCTAAAAATACTAGTTATTGTATTTTAAATTTATTTCTTTATTAATTTTAAATTAAAAGTTTTACCACCTTCAGTTGTAACTTTTATAAAATAAACACCACTAGGATAAGCAGAAATATTTGTATGGGTATTCATAGAATTAACTTTGAAAGAGTTCATCATTTGCCCGGCTGTATTAAAAATTACAATATTATTGATTGTGCTGTTTTTTGAATATACCGTATAAATTCCTGTATTGGAGTTGTAATACCCTATTACATTATTTTTAATCAAATCATTTTCAGATGTACTCATAAATACATCTTGGAATTTCACCATTTTACCACCAGAACCACAAATTAGACCAGAATCATCTGCAAACAAATCTATTCCATGAAAAGTAGAACCTCCTGAACCGTTAAAAAGTATATTCCAAGTTTCACCATTATCTTCAGATATATAAATATCTTCATCTGTTCCAGCAGCAATTAGTTTTTCTCCTTTGTAGTAAAGTGCATAGAAATTATGATATCCGGTAGAGAATGAGTTCCACGTCTCACCACTGTCGTGTGTAATCATTAGCTTTCCATCATCACCTGCAACAAAACCATTGTCTGTATCTTTGAAAAAGACTTCTATGTTGTATAATCCGGAAGTTGTTTGGTTCAGATATTCCCAAGTATTACCTCCATCAGTAGATTTACTAATGACTTCATTATTTCCAACTGAAAACACTGTGTTTTCATCAGCATAGTCAATGGCAATTCCTCCGGCATTGTTGACATTTGTAGAGGGAGTCCAAGTATTACCTCCGTCAGAAGTAAGGTATATTCCAAAATAAGGCGAACCGTTTAATTGTGCAGTAATGACTCCGGTATTTTCATCATAGAAAGTTAAATTATTGTACAGATAAACATCTGTCCCAACTGTAATTTCTTCCCAAGTAACACCACCATTTTCTGTTTTTAGAGCTAGATTATAGCCTACTACAAATCCGGTATTTTCGTTTATGAATTCTATTTTTTCAAAACTAGGTGCAGTGCCTTCAGTTGGATAAATTGTTTCCCAAGTTTCGCCACCATCTGTAGTTTTTATAATAATTCCTTCGGAGTCTACGGTATATTTTGAACCAACAGCATAAGCCGTCTCACTTGACTCAGGTGGGATGCTTAGGTCAAATAAAATAAAAGATGTTCCAGTATCTTTGTACTCAAATGTTTGAGCGTTCAACCCTAAACAAATTCCGAGGGTGATAAACAATTTTAGATGTAGAGTAAATGTTCTCATTTTTATAAAATTTATATGAAGTTAAAGTAGGTCAAGTTAGAGAAATTTGTAATTTATACAAAATACTTTGCATATACTATATGTTAAATTTTTATATAGAATTAAAAAATAATTCCTTTTATCTTCTTCAATGCTTATTTTCATTTCAAATCCATAGCTTTGTTTAGTTATTAAACTATGCAAATGAAATTATCTTACCAGTCATATTCTCTTAAATTTAAAACTCCGGGAGGTACTTCTAGAGGTATTCTAACGGAAAAAGAAACATTTCTTTTTCGTCTACAATTAGAAGACAAAAAAGAAACAGAATTTTTTGGTGAAGCAGCTTTGTTTCGTGGTTTGAGTGCAGAGGACAGTCCTTTTTATGAAGAAAAACTACAATGGGTCTGTAATCAACTATCACTATATAATGAATTTTCCACTTTCGTTCAAGATATATGGGATGAACTTCAATCTTTTCCTTCTATTCAATTTGCGCTTGAACAAATTCTCCAAACATATAATCAATATGCAGAAAAAAAACTTGAAGATGAGTTTAACCCTATCTTATTTTCATCTGACTTTACTGAAGGGAAAAAAGGAATCCCAATTAATGGTTTGATTTGGATGGGTGATATTAATTATATGAAAGAACAAATTCAGAAAAAATTAAATCAAAACTTTCACTGTTTAAAGCTCAAAATCGGCGTTGATTGGGAAATGGAAAAATCTATTTTAAATGATTTAAGGAAAGAATTCGCAAAGCAAGATTTAGAAATTCGTGTGGATGCAAATGGTGGATTTAATTTCAATCAAGCAAAAGTTGTTCTACAAGAGTTAGCAGATTTGGAAATCCACTCTATTGAACAACCCATAAAAGCCGGACAAATTGAGAAAATGGCAGAACTCTGTACAAATACACCAACTCCTATTGCACTGGATGAGGAATTAATCGGAGTTTTCACTCAAGCCGAGAAAGAAAAACTTATACAAAAAATAAAACCTCAGTTTATCATATTAAAACCGAGTTTGGTTGGTGGTTGGAAAGGAAGTCAAGATTGGATAGATCTTGTGGAAAAACAACATTCTGGCTGGTGGGTTACATCAGCTTTGGAAAGTAACATTGGACTAAATGCCATAGCTCAATGGACATTCATGCTCAATAATGTCATGCCACAAGGGCTTGGGACGGGGAGTTTATTTAAAAATAATTTTCATTCGAGACTTAAAGTTATAGGAAATCAGCTTTTTCGTATTTAAATTTAAAAAGGTTTAAAATTGATATTTATTCTATGAAAATATTAGATTTTTCCAGTAATCAATTTGATGAATTAAATCCAGATGTGATTTGGGAGAAAAATATCCTTAGATTTTTAGAAGATTGGGATTCTTCAGATGAATATATCACGACGCAAACCTCGGGTTCTACCGGAGTACCAAAAAAAATAAAGATTCCTAAAGAGGCTATGCGAAAAAGTGCGAAACTTACCGGAGGGTTTTTTCAATTCCAAAAAGGCCAGTCAGCACTTTTATGTCTTCCCACTCATTTTATTGCCGGAAAAATGATGTTGGTACGAGCATTAGAGTTTCAGTTAAGGTTAATTTGTGTAGAGCCATCATCTTTTGTAGATTTAAAAACAAAGTCACTTTTTGATTTTGTAGCCATGACTCCTATGCAGGTTCAGAGTTCACTCAAAATTTTACCTCAAATTAAAAATTTGTTAATAGGTGGAGCGCCTCTCTCTAGTAAACTAAAAGACCAATTGCTACTAAGTCAAACCAATTGTTATGAATCTTATGGGATGACTGAAACGGTTACGCATATTGCACTTAAAGAGATTTCTGAATACCATTTTACAGCTCTTCAAGGTGTTGTGTTGAGTCAAGATAGTCGGGAATGTTTGGTGATTCAAACTCCTTATTTTAAAGATAAAGTAGTAACAAATGATGTTGTTGAACTCTTTGATGAAAATAGGTTCAAATGGTTGGGAAGGTTTGATAATGTTGTCAATTCGGGTGGAATTAAACTTTTTCCGGAACAAATAGAATCAAAATTAAAGCCGTATATTGAATGTGAATTCATAATTGACTCTGTTTTAGATGATTTACTGGGTGAGCAATTAATCATTGTAATAGAAAGTTTGGAGAATAATATTGATTTTACACAATTGTTTTCCAAAGTTTTATCTAAATATGAAAGACCTAAAAAAGCCTATTTTTTAGACTTATTTCCTAGAACAGAAAATGGAAAGGTTAAGCGAAAAGAAATTCTAAATAGAATTAAACCTTGATTAAATTTTTTAGCGCTGGAGCTTTGACTTCAACAACTTCCAATTGTTTTGGTAAGTGAGTATTTTTAAATATAGGTTGAGCTTCTTTTAAGAGTACATCTAAATCTTTGTAACGGTTAGAGAAATGTCCCAAAATGAGTTTTCCCACATTTGCTTTTTTAGCAATTGTAGCCGCCTCTTGTGCTGTTGAATGCCCCGTGTAGTTTGCCATTTCTTTTAATTCATGTAAAAATGTAGCTTCGTGATAGAGTAAATCTA
>JBKEAG010000130.1:0-7015 GCA_047972025.1 Moheibacter sp. | reverse complement strand
CAGTAGAGGAATTGGCAAAAGATTTTGATGGTCAGGCAGTTATTGCCAAAGTAGATGTTGATAATAATCAGCAAATTGCGGCAGAATATGGAATCCGAAATATACCTACAATTTTGTTTTTTAAAGACGGTCAAGTCGTAGATAAAGTAGTAGGAGTTGTTCCAAAAGCGCAATTGGAGCAAAAACTAAAAGCAATTATGAATTAAGAATAAAATAGTAAATAATGCTAACCCCTCAGAGATTTCAGAAATCTCTGAGGGGTTTTTTATTTTCAATTGATTTTCACTAAAATCATTTAGTCGGTTCCCACAGTTCTATTTTGTTTCCTTCGGCATCAAGAATATGGACAAATTTTCCAAGACCGTCATAACTCCTAATTTCGTCAGTAATGGTTACATTTTCTCTTTTTAGCTCCTCTACAAGTTTTTCTAGGTTTTCTACTCGGTAATTAATCATAAACTCCTTTTCAGATGGTTCAAAGTAGTTTGTAGATTCTGCAAATGGACTCCACTGTGTAGTTCCCTTTTTGTCAGGATTTACATCTTCACGCCATTCAAAGGTTGCGCCATATTCGTTTGTATTAAGCCCTAGATGGGTTTTGTACCATTCTTTCATTTTATCAGGGTCTTTGCATTTGAAAAACACACCACCAATTCCTGTTACTTTTTTCATTTTATACTTATTGATTACTTTTCGAAATTTAAACATAAAAATAAAAACCGCCCTTTTACAAGAGCGGTTTTCTAATTATTTTAAAAAATTTCTGAACTAGTTACCTCCTTCTTCCATTTTCTTTTTCAATTCAGCCAAACCATCAATATCTCCTAAAGTAGAAGTTTCGATATTTTGGTTTTCCATAGCTTTCTTAGCTTGTTTTTGTTCTTCTTCACGGAAAGAAGCAGTATGAGAAACAACTACGCGACGGAACTCTTTGTTAAACTCTATCACGATAAATTCTAACTCATCGCCTTTTTTCACACGTGAACCATCTTCTTTTTCCAAAGTTCTAGATGGAGCAAAAGCCTCAACATCAGCATCTTCAAACTGAATAGTTGCACCTTTGTCAAATACGTCAACTGCAGTTCCGGTGTGTTTTGTACCAACAGCATATTTTGTTTCGTATTTATCCCAAGGGTTTTCAGTCAATTGTTTATGTCCTAGACTTAAACGACGAGTTTCAACATCTAGTTCTAGTACAACAACGTCTAGTACATCATCTACATTTGTAAATTCAGATGGATGTTTGATTTTTTTCGTCCAAGAAAGGTCAGAAATGTAAATTAAACCATCAACACCTTCTTCTAATTCTACAAATACACCAAAGTTGGTAAAGTTTCTTACTTTTCCTTTGTGTTGAGAACCAACAGGGTACTTAGATGTAATGTCTGTCCATGGGTCTGGAGTCAATTGTTTGATACCTAGAGACATTTTTCTTTCATCTCTGTCAAGTGTCAAAATTACAGCTTCTACCTCATCACCTACTTTTACGAAGTCTTGAGCAGAGCGTAAATGTGTTGACCAAGACATTTCAGAAACGTGAATCAAACCTTCTACTCCTGGAGCAACTTCTACAAACGCACCGTAGTCAGCTAATACAACTACTTTTCCTTTTACTTTGTCTCCAATTTTTAGGTCTTTGTCTAGAGCTTCCCATGGGTGAGGCTCTAATTGTTTGATACCCAATTGGATTCTTGTTTTATCTTCATCAAAGTCTAAGATAACCACATTGACTTTCTGTCCGTCTTCCAAAATTTCTGATGGGTGGTTGATTCTAGACCAAGAAAGGTCTGTGATATGGATTAAACCGTCGACACCTCCTAAATCAACAAATACACCATAAGAAGTAATGTTTTTCACTTCACCTTCCAGTACTTGTCCTTTTTCAAGCTGTGCAACGATTTCTTTTTTCTGTTCTTCAATGTCTGCTTCTATCAATGCTTTGTGTGAAACAACAACATTTTTAAATTCAGGGTTGATTTTTACTACTTTGAACTCCATAGTTTTACCTACGTATTGTTCATAGTCACGGATTGGTTTCACGTCAATTTGAGACCCTGGTAAGAAGGCTTCAATTCCAAATACATCTACAATCATACCACCTTTAGTACGTGCTTTAATGTATCCATTGATGATTTCTTGCTCATCATGTGCTTTATTTACCGCATCCCAAGCGTTTAGTGTTCTTGCTTTTCTATGCGAAAGAACCAATTGACCGTTTTTGTCCTCACGAGTATCTACCATTACTTCCACTTGATCTCCAACAGCTAGGTTGGGATTGTAGCGAAATTCATTTAGTGAAATAACCCCCTCGGATTTAAAGTTGATGTCAACAATTGCTTCTTTATCAGTCAAACGAACTACTTTTCCTTTGAATACAGAGTTTTCATCCAAATCTTCTAATGTATCATCATACATTTTTTCCAATTCGGCTTTTTCCTTTCTGTCTTCTTCGTTTAAACCTGATTCAAATGATTCCCAATCGAAATTTTCGGGAGCTACGTTGGCATTTTCCGGAGTTGATTCAGCGCCTGAGTTTGGTGCTTTTTCTTCTACTTCCTGTGTTTTTGTCTCTTCTGACATATTTTAAAATTTGTATCTCAAAACATTATTTTGAAAAATTGCGGAAAAATAAATTTGAGAGTAGTTAAACTTTTGTTTTTCAATACTTTGTTTCCAAATCCGCCAAAGTGGGTGCAAAGGTATGAAAATTTCTTTAAAATTTAACTTTATTTCTCTTTTAGATACTTAATTTTATAGCCAATTGCTGCAACCAATAATGTCATAAAAGGACTAATTAAGTTAAAGAATGTGTAGGGAATATAACTGACCATTCCCGACTGACCTAATAATACTTTTGAATGATAGGCACCACAGGTATTCCACGGGATTAGAACTGATGTTACCGTTCCGGAGTCTTCTAACGTTCTGCTTAGGTTTTCCGGTGTCAATCCTTTTTTATCATAAGCATTTTTAAACATCTTTCCGGGAACAACAATCGCTAGATATTGGTCAGATGCTGTTACATTCAAAGCCAAACAAGTAGCAACTGTACTAGCAAAAAGACCTAATACAGAATTGAATAAAGATAGAAAAAACTCAGCTATTTTTTCAAGTGCACCTATTGCTTCCATAGCGCCGCCAAAAACCATTGCACAAATGATGAGAAATACGGTATTCAACATCCCAGACATTCCGCCTTGTATAAATAAATCCTGTAAATTCAACTCTTGACCACTTGGTAGTTGAACTGTTTCAACAGGAATCACTATTTCAGAAGTAATAGAGTTCATAATTAACTTATAAGTTGACATAAAATCAAGTGCCTGATTTCCCGTCATTTCTTTTAATAAATCGCTTTGAAAAATTAGAGAAAAAACAGCTCCCAACAAAGTTCCAATCATCAATGAAGGTAGGGGAGAAACTTTTCTCAATATCAAAAAAATTACAATTACAGGAACCAAAAACAACCAGGGTGATAAGTTAAACTTTGAACGAATTAATTCTAAAACTACTTCATCATCCACAATTCCTTTTGGTTCGACATTAAACCCAATTATGATAAAAATAAGGAGTGAAATGAGAATACTTGGACCGGTTGTAACCAACATATACCGAATATGTGTGTATAAATCAGTCCCTGCCATTGCCGCAGCCAAATTAGTGGTGTCTGAAAGGGGTGATATTTTATCACCAAAATAAGCTCCAGAAATAACTGCTCCGGCAGTCATCGCCGCCGAAACACCTAAACTATTTCCAATTCCTATCAGGGCAATCCCAATGGTTGCACTGGTCGTCCAAGAACTTCCGGTTGCAACTGAAACGATGGAAGAAATCACCAAAGAAGCTGCCAAAAATATGCTTGGATTGAGAATTTGCAAACCATAGTAAATCATGGCAGGAACAATTCCACTCAATGTCCAAGTTCCTGCAAGAGCACCAACAAATAATAAAATTAGAATTGCAGAAACAGTTGATTTTATGTTATCAGAAATATGCTCTATAATTGAATCAAATGAAACTCTGTAAAGCAAACCTATTCCGGCAGCAATTGCACCACCAACTAATAAAGCAAATTGATTACTACCACTCGTTGCATCATCTTTGAACACCCATACATTTACTGCAAGTAAAATGATTAAAACCCAAACGGGAATCAAGGCAACTGAGAGGGAAATTTTTCTCATGATGATTTTTATAATTTCATCAAATCTAATGAAAATTTAGTTGTCTAAATTAGATATGGTAAATGGAAAAACCAAAATGTTATTCTCTGTTTTAACCTAATAATATCAGCACTAGAATTAATACTGATCCAACAAATATTTGATTAAATCCGTTGTAGTTGTAATTCTTACCAGTTTTCCTTTTTCTACAACAGGTATAGAGTAAAAACTATGATTAGCTAAAATTTCTGCTACTTCTCTAATTGTTTTTCATATGATTAATACTTATTTTAAATTTTTTGGATTAATTATTTTCTCTATTAAAGTTCGTACATTTCTATCAATTAAAAAATGACCAAAAGCATTAAAGTTCAAAAAAGTTATCGTTAGCTTAAAAAGATTTCGTCTTGTACAAGAAAAAACACACAATTCCGTTATTTACATAATTGTTACTTTTGCCGAATGTTCAAACGAATTCTATTTCTTGTAATTTTAGTTACAGTGCAGACTTTTGCACAAGATGGAACGAGAGTTTACGAATTTGTAAATATCACAACTTCACCCCGCCAGGCTGCTCTTGGCGGCAATGCTCAATCAGCTTGGGATAGTGACCCAAATATGTCTTACTGGAATCCAGCTTTGATGAGCGAAGCCTCACATGGGCAAGTGGCTTTAAATTACGTAAACTATTTAACCGATGTTAGTTTTGGGACAGCTTCTGCAGTTTATCAGCATGATGATTATAATTTCTTTTCCATACATGGGCAATATGTAGATTATGGAAATTTCCGTGGTTATGATGAAAATGATAACCCTACTGGAAATTTTAGTGCAAAAGATGCTGCTATTACCATTGGTTATGCAAGAGAGCTAAGCGACTTTTTTACGGTTGGGGTAAATGCAAAGTACATTAATTCACGAATTGAATCTTATTCTTCATCAGCTATTGCTGCAGATTTTGGGTTGGTTTTTCATGATGTAGATTACGATACAAATGTCGCTTTGGCAGTACGAAATATTGGAGCTCAATTACAAACATATGATGGGAAAAAAGAAAAGATGCCTGTTCAAGTGAATTTAGGAATTTCTCATCGTTTGGAATATGTCCCATTAGAGTTAAGCATGACGTTACATGACTTACAAAAATTTGATACTTCTGTTCCTTATAATGAAAACGGTCAGGAAACCGGATTTGGAAGAAAGTTAATTGACCATGTTTCTGTTGGAGGGGAACTCTTTCCCGGACGTGGGTTTAATGTCCGTTTAGGCTATAACTTCAAACGTGGAAATGAATTGAAACTAGAAGATAGTCGAACATTTGCCGGGCTTACCTATGGATTTGGACTTCGGGTTAATGCCTTTCGGTTTGAATTTGCTCATGCCAATTATTATAAAGGTTCCAATTCCAATCATTTTGGATTAATTATTAATTTAGATCGACTACTTCAAGGAAATAACTATTGGCGAAGCAACCCTTATTACTAAAATTTAATCAAAAAGATTCTCTAATTTCTAAGGTCTTATTTCTAACTTTGTATCCATGCGTGACCTCATTATAGCCATAGATGGTTATTCATCTACCGGAAAAAGCACATTAGCCAAACTTTTAGCTAAAGAATTAGGATACATACACATAGACAGTGGTGCTATGTATCGTGCTATCACACTTTTTGCTCTTAAAAATGATTTGATTGATAATGAAATAGAATTAATTAAACAACTTCCTAAAATTAAAATCCATTTTGAAATCAATCCAAAAACAGGTAAAAATGAAATTTTTCTCAATAATGAAAATATAGAGCAAGAAATACGGGACATGACTGTTTCATCTAACGTAAGTTTAATTGCCAAAATCCCTGAAATACGAACGTTTGCTGTCAACCTCCAACGAAAAATGAGTGAAAATAAACGCATTGTAATGGATGGGCGAGACATAGGAACAACTGTTTTTCCAAATGCGGATTTAAAGATCTTTCTCAATGCCTCTGCCGAAGAACGAGCAAGACGACGTTACGAAGAGCTTCTAAAAACCGATAACCCTGCAACTTATGATACCGTTTTTCAAAACATTTCAGAACGTGACCGAATTGATTCTATCCGAAAAATTTCTCCACTAAAACAGGCTGATGATGCAATTTTAGTAGATAATGGAAACCTAACTCCAGAGGAAACTTTGAAAAAAGTGCTGGAGATTGTTAAAGAATTGAACTCAACTCTTTACTGAACCAGAATCCAATATTGCCAAGGTTGAAATTCTAATTCTAACCTGTCTAAAAGACTTATTTTATCAGTCGATATATAATTTTCAAATTCACCAGTTAACGGAATTGTGAATTTATTGGTATTATCGGATAAATTTGCTATAAATAGTACTTTGTTACCTCCTTTTTTTCGGACAAAAGCCAAAACATTTTAATTTGAAGTAACAAACCTAATATAATCTGCTTTTTCTTTTCATCATGCTAAGGCCGGATTTTCTGTATTTAGTTTTCCTAATTTGTTTAGCAAATCACATTCTAATCCTGTGTTTTTTGTAATAGAATCTTTTTCGAAGAATTTTAAACGATGATTCAACACATACTCTTGTCCACTATAAATAAGTGGTATTCCCTGCATTACATACGTCAAAGCTGTCATGGCTTCGGAAGCATTTCCCATACGTTCTTGAATGGTGCCATTCCACGAGTTTTCATCATGATTGGTTACAAAATTCATATAAATATCGTCAGGCTGTAAAACGGTATCTATTTTTTGCATGTAAGCATCTAAGTTTTTTACCGTCATTTTTCCTTTGGCTATTTCATTCAAAATATGATGCCCTTCCCAAGCATATTGCGCATCGAAAGCATTTT
>JBKEAG010000122.1:0-4358 GCA_047972025.1 Moheibacter sp. | reverse complement strand
TGCACCACTTTACATTACTCGTCTCAATAAATGGAATGCACCTTTACTAGAATAAATCATAAAAAAGATTAATCAAAATTTCTATCTTCGTACAGTTGATAAACACAACTATGAAGTTACGCACTGCAAATCTTACCCGCTATATATTACCACTTCGTGAAGGCGGTTCACTTCCTGCATTGGCAGAAGCTGATGATGATTTTAAATATGTTGTTAAATTTAGGGGTTCAGGACATCGAGAAAAAGCATTGATTGCCGAACTTTTGGGAGGAGAAATAGCACGAAAATTAGGATTTCTAGTACCCGAGCTGATCTTTTTACAACTTGACGAAGCATTTGGTAGAACCGAAGGAGATGAAGAAATTCAGGATTTACTCCAAGCCAGTAGAGGAACTAACTTAGGCTTACACTTTCTTTCAGGAGCCATTAACTATGACTCAAATGTTATGAAAATAAATCCTGATTTATCATCAAAAATTGTATGGTTAGATGCCTTCATCACCAATGTTGATCGTACATTTAGAAATACTAATATGCTCATGTGGCATAATGAATTATGGTTAATTGACCATGGTTCTAGTTTTTATTTTCACCATAGTTGGGACAATTGGGAGAATCAAGCTATGAGTCCTTTTACATTTATCAAAGACCATGTACTTTTACCCAATGCCTCTGAGCTAAAAAAAGTCAATGAAGAGTTGAAAAATTTACTTGATGAAAACTTTATCCAAGAATTAGTACAATTAGTTCCAAACGAATGGCTCAATTTTGACTTTGACCTATCTCCCAATGAATTACGGAAGATATATAAAGATTTTTTATTAATTCGGTTAGAAAATTCAGAAATATTTATAAAAGAAGCCCAACATGCAAGACAAAATCTTATATGAATATGCTGTTATTCGGATTTTCCCAAAAGTAGAACGGGAAGAATTTATCAACGCTGGAATTCTAATTTTTTCAAAAACAGCAAAAAGATTATTGGTAAAGACATACTTTAACCAACCTAAACTTCAAACATTTGAAACAGAATTAGAATACCTACAAATTCAGTTAAGTTTAGAATCATTTGAACGCATTGTAAAAGGTGATAAAAAAGGGGGCAAAATTGCCCAAATGGATATGCCATCTCGTTTTCGGTGGATGACTGCCATACGAAGTTCCTGTATTCAAACCTCAAGACCTCATCCCGGATTTACAGATAATTTAGAGAAAACTCTAGATAAATTATTTGAAGAACTAGTTGCATAAATTAATTTTACAAATAACTATGAAACTTAAACTCACAAATATCAAAAGGATTCTTTTCCAAAAATAGATTCTCTATAAATCGAACACATTGATTTCGGTTACAAATAGATTGATAAACTCCATGTTTTTCTGTATCAGGAATTTCTACCAACCACATAAATTGATTGTACTTACTAAATTGAATGACCATATTCTCTTCTGTCACTAGTCCAAATGTACTTCCGTCCTCTTCAGGTAATTGTTCAAAAACTTCCAGTACTTGCCCAAAAACTGCTTCTAAAGGAAAGTCCATTGACACTCTTTCTTGCTCTGTTATATTTTCAAAAAACAATTTCATTTAATGAATTCTAGAGTAAAAATATAAAATTTTATAACATTAGTATAAATACTTTTATAATTCTTAATTTAGCGGTCAAAATCGTACAAAATGAAATTTGATATAGTTGTAATCGGAAGTGGTCCCGGTGGATATGTGGCAGCAATTAGAGCTGCTCAATTAGGAAAAAAAGTAGCCATTATAGAAAAAGCCGAATTAGGTGGGATTTGTTTAAATTGGGGATGTATTCCTACAAAAGCACTTCTAAAAAGTGCTCAGGTATTCAAATATTTCAACCATGCAGAAGACTTTGGATTCAACAAACCATCAGATATTTCATACGAATTTGGAAATATTGTAAAGCGAAGCCGTGGCGTTGCTGACAATATGAGCAAAGGAGTTCAATTTTTAATGAAAAAAAATAAGATTGAAGTCATAAAAGGTGAAGCAAAAGTAATGCCCGGTAAAAAGGTCATGGTAAAAGGTGAAGATGGAACTTCTAACGAAATTTCAGCTGACCATATTATCATAGCAACCGGTGGGCGTTCTAGAGTTTTACCAAGTTTACCGCAAGATGGTAAAAAAGTAATTGGTTATCGTGAAGCATTGGTTCTTCCTGAGCAACCTAAAAGTATGATTGTTGTAGGAAGTGGCGCAATTGGAGTTGAGTTCGCTCACTTCTACCATACATTAGGCGTAGATGTCACTATTGTAGAGTTTATGCCTAGAATCGTTCCGGTTGAAGATGAAGATATTTCAAAACAATTGGAAAAATCTTTCAAGAAAAATGGAGTGAAAATTATGACTAATGCAGAAGTTACTTCGGTTGATACTTCTGGTGATGGTGTAAAAGCTACTGTAAAGACACAAAAAGGAGAAGAAGTTTTAGAAGCTGACATAGTACTTTCTGCTGTTGGTGTAGTGGCTAATATTGAAAACATTGGTTTAGAAGAAGTAGGAATACTAACCGAAAAGGGTAAAGTAAAAATCAATGATTTCTGTCAAACAAATATTGCTGGATACTATGCCATTGGTGACGTTGTCCATGGACAAGATTTAGCACATTTGGCATCGGCTCAAGCTATTTTATGTGTAGAAAAAATTGCTGGAATGAATGTAGAAACTTTAGATTTCAACAATGTTCCAGGTTGTACATATTGCTCACCAGAAATAGCATCAGTTGGCTATACTGAAGCAAAGGCAAAGGAAGCCGGTTATGATGTGAAAGTTGGTAAATTTCCGTTTTCAGCTAATGGAAAAGCTGTTGCTAATGGAGCTGCTGATGGGTTTGTAAAAGTTGTTTTTGATGCAAAATATGGTGAATGGCTCGGCTGTCACATGATTGGTGATGGTGTTACAGAGATGATTTCCGAAGCAGTTGTAGCTCGTAAATTGGAAACTACAGCTCATGAAATTATGAAATCTATTCACCCTCACCCGACAATGTCTGAAGCAATTATGGAAGCTGTAGAAGATGCTTACGGACACTCAATTCATATTTAAATTTTAGAGAAATATTTTTAATTATAGAAAATGGTAGATGGTAAAAAATTATCTACCATTTTTTTTATTGACAAAATCACTCCATTTAATTCTCTAAATTATACATTTAATTCTCTTTATTAATTAAGGGAGGTTTTATACTTTTGTAGTTGGTTTCATTTATAGAAACTTCAATATAAAATCTATACAATAATAATGAGTAAATCAATCAAGAAAAAGCCTATAGAAATCATAACACTTCCCATTCAGCGATTTATGCGACAAGAAAAATCAGGTGGAATTGTGTTAGGAATTAGTGTGATTTTGGCATTATATTTAGCCAATTCACAATGGTCTGATGCATATCATCATGTTTTAGAACACTCTTTGGGATTTACATGGGACAATGAAATTCACTTCAATTTTAATCTTCACCATTGGATTAATGATGGTTTAATGGCTGTTTTCTTTTTTGTTGTAGGGTTAGAATTAAAGCGGGAAATTATAGCTGGTGAATTATCCAACCCCCGTAAAGCTATTTTACCCATAGTTGCTGCTTTAGGAGGAATGATTGTTCCTGCCTTAATTTATTTATATTTAAATCCTATTGGAGAAGTTCATCAAGGTTGGGGAATACCAATGGCCACGGATATTGCATTTGCATTAGGTGTTTTATACTTACTAGGAAGTCGGATTCCACTTACATTAAAGGTATTTCTGACAGCCTTAGCTATTGTTGATGATTTGGGTGCCGTATTGGTTATTGCATTTTTCTATACGTCTGAAATTTCTACATACTATTTAATTATTGGTGGATTTGTACTGTTAATCATGTACTTAGGAAACCGAATAGGAATTAGAAGTGTTTTATTTTATGCCATATTAGGTATAGGTGGCGTTTGGTCGACATTTGTACTTTCGGGCGTACATGCTACAATTGCAGCTGTATTGGCTGCATTTACAATTCCAGCTGATGTGAAAATTAATGAACGTATTTTCAGTGAAAAAATTAAACGCTCACTAGAGCGTTTTAACTCATTAGACCCTAATAATTCTGAACTAACACTGACTCACGAACAGCTTCATTATATTGAGAAAATTAATAAAGCAACCATTGCTGCTACGCCTGTTTTGCAACGATTAGAACACGCTATGCATCCTATGGTAACCTTTATCATCATACCCATTTTTGCTTTAGCAAACGCTGGTGTTTCATTAAATATAGATATGGAACATCTTTTCAGTACCAATATAGCTTTAGGAGTTGCATTAGGACTTTTAGTTGGTAAAGTAGTTGGTATAGTTGGTT
>JBKEAG010000103.1:0-6341 GCA_047972025.1 Moheibacter sp. | reverse complement strand
TTCGTCATTATGTAAAACAATGGTATTTTTTTGTTCCTCTGCCGTCAAAACATCTACATCAGACTCTTCTTTCCACAGTGGATTTGTATGTTGTTGTTTACTATTCAAAACGTTTACATTTTTAATTCAAATTTCTAAGCAAATTTAAGTAGTTTTAAATTTCAGAGCAATCCATTCGTTACGTTGTTTTTTAGATACAAATTTCAAGCCATTTTCTATACATTTATTTTTAATATCTTCAAAATCAACTTCTAATAAACCACTTAGAATTAATTCTCCATTTTTTGATTTTAGATAGTTAACATAAGTCGGGATGTCTTTCAATAAAATATTACGCTGTATATTGGCTAGAATTGTATCAAACTTTTTATCACCTAAAATAGAAGCATCTCCTAATCTAGCAGTAATTTCAACAGCATTTCTTTCAGCATTTTCTATAGAATTATCTACAGCCCATTCGTCAATGTCAATTCCCTCTGCGTATGTAGCTCCTTTCATTTTTGTCAATATGGCAAGTATAGAAGTTCCACAACCCATATCCAGTACATCTTTATCTTTAAATTCTGATTCTAAGATATATTCTACCATCAGGTGTGTTGTTTCATGATGCCCTGTACCAAAAGACATTTTAGGTTGAATCACTATCTCATACGGAATTGAGGGTTTTGATTCATGAAACTCAGCTCGAATGTAGCATTGGTCATTGACTAGAATTGGATGAAAGTTAGACTCCCATTCAGCATTCCAATTTTGTTGAATGATTTCTTTCCGAGTAAAATTAATTTTAACCTTTTCTAAAGAATTAATTTGCTCTTCAACTTTTGAAATATCATCATACTGAGCCTGTACATAGGCGAGGAGTCCATCTTCAGTGTCAGAAAAACTTTCAAATTCAAACTCTGAAAGCAAGGCAACGAGTATCTCTCGCCAAGGATTGGTGGGCGAAATGGAAAATTGATATTCTATGTAATTCATTTTAAGGTTTTAACTTGCGTTACAAGCTGAAATAATAGTGAAAAATTCATCTGCTTTTAAAGAGGCTCCTCCCACCAAAGCACCATCTATATCATACTGAACAAACAAATCTCTAGCATTTCCTGCGTTTACGCTACCTCCATATAAAATGCTTGTACTATTGGCAATATTTACACCATGTTGTTTTCCAATTGTTTTTCGGATATGGTCATGCATTTCTTGTGCTTGGTCTGGGGTAGCAGATTTTCCTGTTCCAATTGCCCATACGGGTTCATAAGCTACGATTAAATCTTTCAAATTACTAGCAGATTGTCTTTCTAGTGCTATTTTCACTTGATTTTCAACTACTTCCAGATGGTTTCCACTTTCTCTATCAACCAATTTCTCACCTACGCATAAAATAGGAGACATACCATTTTCGTATAAATGTGTGATTTTTTTACCTATATATTTATCTTGCTCATGATGATATTGTCTTCTTTCTGAGTGCCCAATGATGCTACACTTAATCCCTACGGAGAGTAATTGTTCAGCAGAAACATCTCCTGTAAAAGCACCACTTGGCATAGCTGATACATTTTGAGAAGCAATTCGGATATGACTGTTTTTTAAATCTTTTGATATTTGCTCTAAGTAAAGATGACCTGGAGCTATGATTACTTCGGTAGAAGGTTTATTTACATGTACCCATGTGTTTAAACGGAGTGCAAGTTCTTTTGCCTGCTGAAAGGTTAAGTTCATTTTCCAATTTCCGGCAACTATTTTTCTTCTCATATTTTGCATGTTTTCTGATTTGTCTAATACCTAATTTTGCTAATGTATAAAATTAGATAAAAAATGAGGGAAATCAAGTAGAATATTATTAAAAATTTTTAAGTTTAAATTTATTTCAATCGAACTTTTGGATCGAGAATACCGTATAATATATCAACCAAAATATTGATGATGATAAAGGTTGTGGCTATGATTAAAACAGCACCCATAACAATGGGTAAATCAAGTGTATTTAATGCATTTACAATTTCTTTTCCCAGTCCATTCCAACCAAATATAAATTCTACAAAAACAGCTCCTGCCAACATAGATGCAAACCAACCTGATGTAGCTGTAATAACAGGGTTTAATGAATTTCTAAGCGCATGTTTGTAAATAACTTCTTTCGACTTCAGTCCTTTTGCATAGGCAGTTCGAATGTAGTCCTGATTCAGAACTTCCAAAAGTGAATTTCGTGTTAATTGTGAAATTACAGCTAATGGACGAATACCTAATGTTAATGCCGGAAGAATTAAATTTTTTAGTGCTAAATGTTTCCCTTCTCCCATATCATCAATTTCATATAAACTTCCTGTCATATCCAATCCGGTAACGGAATGAAGAAGAAATGCAAAAATATAAGCAATGATGATTGCTGAGAAAAAAGAAGGCGTACTCATCCCAAAACTCGTCAAAACAAGCAAGGTTCTATCTACCCAACTGTCTTTTGCCAGTGCTGACCAAATTCCCAACAAAATCCCAATGAAAGTGGCAAATAAAATTGCTGTTACTGCCAAAACTAAAGTATTGGGTAGGGTTTCTTTTATAATTTCAGAGACTTTCTTTCCTTGTTTTTGGAAAGACATTCGTAAATAAGGGTATTTTAATAGTATAATAGAATTTCCTATGTTAAATAATTCTGTTCCATTGTATTTTTCAGATTCTAAAGATGTGTAGGAATTTCCTGTTTTCTCATGAATGGAAATAGGAGAGAGGTCGTTTATATAATAAAGATATTGCTTCCAAACCGGTTGGTCCAAACCTAGATTTTTTCGAATCTGAGCCAGTTGTTCAGGGTCTTCCTTTTGGTCGAGCATCATCCGTGCCGGATCTCCCGGAAGTACTGTAAACAAAACAAAAACAATAGTCACTACCCCCAGCAAAGTGAGGAATCCATAGATGATTTTATTGAACAAATAACGAAGCATTATTACTTTTGAAATGTTTCTAGTATAATTTCAGCCTTTGGTAGGGGGTGATTATGGAATTTACCCATTACCGTTCCGTTTGAAATAGTCATGACTCCGGGGTTACGTCTAATCATGGTTTTTAATGTAATTTGGTCAACATAACAGTATGGAAATAGGGTGTTTTCTAAATCTCCATTTGTTAACCCTACCACTTTTACACCTTGTTTTGACAGTGTAGTGTATAGTTCATTTAATTCGTTGATATTTTCAGTTGTTACTTTATTTGAAAATGGAGTTATGAAAAATGCAACTTTGGATTCCCCTAAATAAAACTCAGTTAAATCTTCACCCTCACAGTCTAATATAAAATCATGAATGGGCGGCTCATATCCGGCTGAAATTACTCTTGTCTCAGTTAAATCAGGAAGAAATTCCCAAGGTGTTCCTTCTTCGTACCACTTTTCTTCACTAAGGTATTCCGTATCGGTAATTTTTACAGTTTCATCTGAATTTTTGTTTTTCAGTGTGTAAATCACTTCCTGCTTAGGTGGTTCTAAACCCAGCTCTTCGGCAGATTTCATACCTTCAACTAAGTTTTTTCCTTTTGCATAAGCTCTGAAATCAATAATCGGTAAATACTGAATCCCTATATAAGCTATCCATGAAGTAATGAGTAAAGCAATTATAGAAATACCTAAATTGAGTTTTGAGTTTTTAAATAATGGATGAATGTATTTTTGTCCAATAAAAATAATTAGAATTAAAATCAATAAAAATATATCTTTCCAAAAGGATTGCCAAGGAGTTAGTTTTAGTGCATCACCAAAACAACCACAATCTGTAACTTTATTAAAATAAGCGGAGTAAAACGTTAGAAATGTAAAGAAAATAATCAATAATAAGAGTGACCATTTTGTGAATTTCTTGAAAACTCCCAATAGTAAAAATATACCTAGCAGAATTTCAAAAATACTAAAGAATGTAGCTTGTGGCAATGCCAAATCATGAAGAAAAGAAATGTCAAACACACTTGGAGCAAAATATTCCTCTAATTTATAGCCAAACCCAATGGGGTCAACTACCTTCACAAAACCTGAAATTATAAAAATAATTCCAACACTAATTCTACTGAGTTGAACAATGTATTTCATATTAATTTTTTAAAAGGATAAGTGCAAAAACTGCATAGTTAACCATGTCTAAATAATTGGCATCTAATCCTTCAGAAGCCAATAATTTCCCTTCATTATCTTCAATTTGTTTGATTCGAAGTAATTTTTGTAAAATCAAATCAGTAATGGAACTGATGCGCATATCTCGCCATGCTTCACCATAATCATGGTTTTTATTTTTCATTAACTCAGAGGCATTTGTTGTTTGTTTATCAAACTCAGCCAATGCTTCTTCATTACTCAAATCAGGTTGTTCAGCTATTCCCAATTCCAATTGAATCAAAGCAATTACCGAATAGTTGAGAATCCCGATAAATTCACTTTCAATTCCTTCTTCTACTTTTTGTTCACTCTTTTCTTGCAAACTTCTTATTCGGGCAGCTTTTATATAAATTTGGTCTGTGATAGAAGGCATCCGCAAAATCCGCCAAGCAGAACCATAGTCTTTTAATTTCTTATCAAAAAGCACTCTACATTCGTCTATGACAGTTTGATACTGGTTTAAAGTTTTTTCCATACATTCGTTTCGGTTTCAAAAATAACAAAACCCAAAAGAAAATGCTAATTAACTGCAAAGGAAAGTTGGTGGACTTATCTCATCCTAAAATAATGGGAATATTAAATGTTACACCTGATTCGTTTTTTGAAGACAGTCGTAGTTCTAAATTAGATGATGTACTGAGAAAGGTAGAAAAAATGTTGCCAGAAGGAGCTGACTTTATAGATGTAGGAGGAATGTCTACTCGTCCAGATGCTATTGAAATTTCTGAAGATGAAGAATTAAAAAGGGTTATTCCTGTAATGGAAGTATTGATAAGGGAATTTCCTGAGTTATTAATTTCAATTGACACGTATAGGTCTAGAGTGGTAAAAGAAGCAGTTGGAGCCGGAGCTGCAATTGTAAACGATATTTCTGCGGGTAATTTAGATGCTGAAATGTTCCAAACCATTTCAGAGTTACACGTTCCTTATATTTTGATGCACATGCAAGGTGCGCCACAGACGATGCAAAAAAATCCACAGTATGAAAACATCACATTAGAGATAAATCAATTTTTCGCAAATAAAGTTTTAGAATTAAGAGAGCTGGGTATAAATGATGTAATTCTTGATCCTGGATTTGGATTTGGAAAAACAATTGAACATAACTATGAATTGTTTCAAAGTTTAAATATGATTGGTTTTGGAGACTTTCCTATACTTGTTGGTATTTCTAGAAAATCTATGATTACAAAGTTTTTAAATATTTCGAATAAAGAAGCTTTAAACGGAACAACCGTGCTTAATGCGTTAGCTTTGGAAAGAGGAGCTAAAATACTGAGAGTACATGATGTAAAAGAGGCAAAAGAAACAGTGAAAATTTGGGAGCAGATCCAATTTAAGTAAAAAATATAAAAACCCTTCCAAGTTATATGGCTTGGAAGGGTTCATCTTTGTAAAAAGTTATACCAAATAAATTATTTAGCAATGGCTTTGTTATAGTTTTCTCCTACTATATTCCAGTCAACAACATCAAAAAATGCTTTTATATAGTCGGAACGTTTGTTTTGGTAATGTAGGTAATAAGCGTGTTCCCAAACATCAATTCCCAAAATAGGTGTACCTGAAATTGCCGTACCTGGCATTAGTGGATTATCCTGGTTTGGTGTACTTCCAACTTCCAATTTACCATCTTTATTTACAACTAGCCAAGCCCATCCTGAGCCAAATTGTTTTCCTCCGGCTTCAGAAAGTTTTGTCTTCAATTCATCAAAAGAGCCAAAGTCTTTAGTGATTTCTTCTGCCAAAGTACCTGTTGGTTCACCGCCACCATTTGGGCTGATTATCCCGAAATATAAAGTGTGATTATAGTAGCCACCACCATTATTACGTAAAGCAGAATTATTCATATCCAATCCGGTTAAAATTTCTTCAATAGATTTTCCATCTAAACTGGCTTCTTTTACTGCTTTATTCAGTTTATTGGTATACCCCAAATAATGTTTAGAATAGTGAATTTCCATTGTTTTTGCATCAATTGACTTTTCTAAATCAGTATAACCATAACCTAGAGAAGTAACGTTAAACGTACCCTCATCAGCTTTGACATCAGCAGGGTTTCCTACATTTTCAGTAGCAGATTCGGTTGTAGTAGCAGAATCTTCTGTCACAGGTTTTTCACAAGAAAGAACTCCAAATGCTAATACAAAAGAACTTAGTACAAGTGTGATTTTTTTCATTATAATTTTAATTTTTCTCAAATTTAAAGTAT
>JBKEAG010000091.1:0-42444 GCA_047972025.1 Moheibacter sp. | reverse complement strand
GCATGCAAAAAAGCTTTAGTCTTGCCTTATCTCATATAAAAATGTTCTTTAAAAACTGTTATCATGGCGTCTTCCGTGGTTGGTTGTCGTTGTTGTAACACTAAGCGCCAGTAAAATGGCGCTTTCCTATTTAACTGATTAAACGTGGCATTTTGTTAAGCGCCTCGGCTTTTGCTTCATCTGAAACATGTGTATATGATTGGCTTATTATCCGGGATTCGTGACCAATAATGTCCATAACAACGCTTTCTGGTACTCCGGCCTCTTTAAGAAGGGTTGTTGCTGTGTGTCTGAGGCAATGGAATGATATTTCGCTTTTCTCGCGTTTGGCGCCCCGCCCCTTCCCTTTTGATCTCTTATTTCTGAATGGAACCAATCCGGATGACGCCATTATCCTATAAAAACGGTCCGAAAGAGTTCCAACCTGCAATTTCCCGTTTACACATTTATATGACTCTGGAAATAATGGGAAATTAGGCAGTGGTATCTTTGACTCTAGCTCGTTTCTCATCCATTCCCAGAGCGGTTCCGCTATTGGCAAAAGGATCATCCTACCTGTTTTTGATGTCCGTAGCTTGAACTGTCTTCTTTCCTTATCGATATTAGACCACGTAAGCCCCGCCACGTCTCCTAACCTTTGTCCAGTATACAACCCGGTCAAAATCATTCCCCGCCATTCATTATCAGCGTTTTTCATTATCAATCGCAATTCGTCCAAGGTAAAAGGACGTCTGGTAGATTCCTCTGTCTTTAATACCTTTACTTTGTCTGCAGGATTCTCCGTTATAAATCCGGCTTTTACCGCATCAGAGAAAAAACCGCGCAAATACTTCAATTTCTTATTCGCCGTGGTATTCGTACCTTTCTTTGCTACCTCATCCCTGTATCGCATAATATCCGATTGATTTACCGCCATTATCGGTTCCTTTGACTTGGTACCAAGGAAGTCAACAAACTCTTTTATTACGAAGATATACCCGCGGGCTGTACTTTCTGCCACTTCCCCGGAAGATATTCTTTGGATCCAATCAGTTGAATAATCTGTTATGGATTTCTCTACTGATTCAAAGTTACCATAAGCGGCCTCAGCCACTTCCTGAATCAAACGCATTACTTTTACAGAAGGCATTTTTCTTGTCGAAATGTCTTCAAGGTTATCCGCAATGCGCTGCGCTTCTTTTCTATCGGCCGTACCGGTAGATCTTTGTCGCCATATCCCATCTTTGTCGCGAAAGCTCGCTACCCAAAATCGAGAGTCTGGCCGTCTTTTTATTGATGCCATAATTTGTGGTTGGTTGTCGTTGTATTTGTTTCATAAATTGAACAAGTTTCAACTTATGACCGCACAAAAAACCGCACAAATATCAAACAATGTCAAGTAGTTTCATATTTTTGAGAATTCAGGATTCATGCGGTTTCAGAGCAGTTTGGCACTGCTTGAAACTATGGATTAAAGTACCGGGGGTTCGAATCCCTCTTTCTCCGCCAGGTAAAATCGTAATCATCTGTTTAGTAGGTCTTTACGATTTTCTTATTTAGTAGGATAAGATATGCAAGATATAGCGAAGAATAATTTTGACTTTATTCGTGTATTATTGGCTTTTGTAGTATTTGTAGGGCATCTAGGAGTTTTAAGTGATTCAGAGGAGTTAGCCTTTTTATCTTATAGTCCGGTAGAGCTTGCTGTATTTGGCTTCTTTGTAGTGAGTGGTTTTTTGATAGCTAGAAGTTATGAACGAACTTCTAGCTTAAAGAGTTACGCTAGAAAAAGATTTAACCGAATTATGCCCGGGTATCTATTGGTTATATTTCTTGCAGCAATTCTGTTAAGTCTAATCAGTTGCCTATCCTTTTCTAAATATTTTAGTGATCCACAAGTTTATGAATATTTGTTTTGGAACTCTATTTTTTTAAACTTTAAAGCGCCATACCTTCCTTGTGTTTTTGGAAATCAGGCGGTAAATGGAGCTCTGTGGACAATAAAAGTAGAAGTATGTTTTTATATAGCTGTCCCCTTTATATTTTTGTTTTTTGGAAAGAATAATAAATACAGAAATATGAGTTTAATTATCTTATATTTCTGTTCATTGGCATATCTTAATTTTTTTGAAATTATAGAAAAAGCGGCAATTTCTAGACAAATTTCGGGTGCGTTATGTTACTTCATAGGTGGGATGCTTATTTACTTTAATTTTAATAAATTCATTAAACATAAAAATATTCTTGTAATCATAGCACTGATTACAGTTTGGATTGATTTGTTTTTAAAAATTAAACTATTTTCTCCTATGATGATAAGTATTATAGTTCTCTATATTGCTTACTCCTTTACGTTTTTTAATAATTTTGGGAAGTATGGAGATTTTACCTATGGTATTTACATTTTTCATTTTCCCATTATTCGGGTTTTTACATCTTTAGAACTTTTTGAAAACTATAATCCATATCTCATGGGTTTCCTTTGTATGCTATTAGTAATAATAATAGGTATTGTTTCTTGGCATCTTTATGAGAAAAAATTTTTAGGATTGAAATAAATCATGCCAATTTGATTTTGGTATGTGATTTGAATTAAAAGTAAAAAATATTTAAAATTATAAATTATGAAAAAAATAATTACACTCTCTTTCATTACTCTTTTTGGATTGTTAGCAACCAGTTGTACAGATGATGATAATTATGTGGATACTGATACTTATTCACGTGTGATTGATATACAAAATGTAAGTTTTGAATGGGTAGATAATAGTTTTCAAATTGCTAGAACGTTTACCAACCCAATGTATTCTACAGATGTTTTGTTGATGTATATACAAACAGATACTACAACTAATGGAGCACCTGTATGGCAACAAATTCCGATTACATTTTATCTAAATGATGGAAATGAAGTAGATTATAATTTTGATTTTTCAATGTATGACTTTGTAATCTATGCTAATGGAACTTTTAACTTATCAGGTTCAAGTTATGTTAATAATCTAAACTTTCGATTGGTGTTAGTTCCTGCAGATTACCTAAAAAGTGGAAATCTAGATTATAGTGATTACAATTCTGTAATTCAGTATTTTGAAATAGATGATTCTAATCCGAGCATATTATAAAAGGTAGAATTTAATAGAATAAAAAAAGCTAAATTTTTGTATAAAATTTAGCTTTTTTTAAGGTACTATATTTAGGGTGATTATGCTTCTATCATTTTCTAATTTCATATTTTTCATCTAAAAAGTCAATGGTAGCTTTCATGAGTTTATCCAGTTCGTCTAGGTTAATATCTGATAGTTTTTTAACATAAATACAAGCCTTTCCCATTTTTATTTTCCCTAACCTCTCAACCATTGGTAAATGTTTTTCTAGTCCACAAAAGACATAAAGAGAGATAGCTGATTTTCTAGGAGAAAACCCTATTAGTGGAGCATCGCCTTCATGTCCACTAGCATATTTATAGTGATAGCTACCAAAGCCAATGATACTTGGTCCCCACATTTTTGGTTTATGATTGGAAATTTTCTTCATTCGTTCAATTAAAACAAAGCTATCGGCACGTTTTTGTTCGTTTTCTACAAATTGTTCAATGAATTGTTCTATACTGTTATCATTCTCTTTCATTACTGCTTCTTTCTTTGCCATATCTATTTGTATTTATCATGAAGTCCAACGCCGTTTAGGATCAAAGGTTTAATTTTTTCTATTCTTGATAATTTTGTCTTTTCTTGTTTGGCCTCATTTATGTAAAGGTTGTACTCTTTTTGTTTTCCGGGAGTTAACTGTTCAAAAGCTGTTTTTAGTTTTGTGTTTGAATTTAATTCGTTTTGGAGTAAATCGGGAATGGGAACAGATTTGAATTTTGTAGGTTTAAATTCTTTTCCTGTCTCTGAATTTTTTATTGCTTCTTTGATATAGGTTAAAATAGTTGTTTCGTCAATTTCGTCTATAGAAGTAAATCTCCACTGTCGTAGTGCTTTGGTTTTTTCTTTTTGAGCATTGATTAAAACTTTTTTTTGGTCAGAAAGAAAGACCCCGTTGTAAAACCAAATGGCAAAATGATTTTTGAATCCGGTAAAGGCTACAATGTTTTTCCCTTTGTGTGTATAAACAGGCGTACCCCATTTTATGGTTTTTACCAAATTCGTTTTTTCTACAATTTCTGTCAATCGGTTTAGTTCTTCATTCCATTTATTTGCTTTATCCATTCATTAATTTTTTGGGAAATTAGGGTCATTTTTTATTTCTAAAATTTGAAGCGTGTGGCGCATGGTATGTCCGGGAATGTAGAGCATAGACTGATAAGCATCAACTTTTGTTCCTGACATGTCGGAGATATGATTCCTTAAATCTTCTATGGATACGGTGTTTGCAAATTCTAGAATGGTTTCTCTATTTTTTCTAAGTTCTGACAAAGCCGTGTTAGTATCATGAAATTTAGACTTTGGAATGAGCATGGGTGGGGCTTGTGCTTTGTGACTTCTGTCTAGTATGCCGGTAATGATTTCCTCATCTGTTTTTATCTGATTTTTTAATTCGGGATGAGAGGGTTCTTCCATCATCATTGTTAAAAAACTAAATAACATAGGCTCTGTGAGAACAATGTGTTCTAAAGTTTCCATAATTGACCAACGAGTGGAGTCTGGTTTGAAGTTTAACTGTTCTTTAGTTAAACCGGAAATACTTTTTTCTAAATTGTAGTAACTGTCATTGATGTATTCAAAAAATAATAGCTTCTCTGCCAAAGGAATGGAAGTAGTGGTTTTTATTTCATTACTATTTTTAGTTGTTGTTTTATAGGAACTACAACTCAATGTTATGGTTGTTGCAACTATTATGATTAAAATGTTTCTTATTCTATCCATTGTGAAATGTTATTTTTGAGGTTTTATTTGCTAAATTTAATCATTTTCAGGTAATTAGATTTGAGCAAGTGCAAATAGAGTTCCTTTTGGGTCTTGAATCATTACGTAGATTAATTCTCCTTCTTTGGATGTATATTCTTTGATTATTTTCCCACCTAGATTTAAGGCTTCACCAAGTGAGTGTTTGATGTTTTCTACACTGATGTACATGATCCACTGAGGTGGAATTTCAGTATTTACTCCACGGTTATGGCAAATTCCGGCTACGGCAGAGTTGCCTTCTGCTTTCATTACATAATCTTCGTATTCGCCTTGCTCGTCTTCCATAGGAATGCCTTCGAATGTCCATCCTGCAACTTTACTGTAAAAATTCCGTAGTTCATCAGCATTCGTATGCGTTAGGTCTCTCCAATTGATAGAGCCGTGTTTTGCTTTCTCTTTGTTCATTTATGATTCACAGATTTGTTTTAACACTTCAAGGGCTTTTGGCCAAGTTTCACTAAAATAGGTTTCGTATTCCTCATTTGTGTCCAGTTCGGCAGTAAAAGTTGTAACGCCGTCTTTTTCTTCAAAATAATAGTTTTCGTATGCGGGAGTCCAAGACTCAACGGCAGGACCTTCGGTAATAATTGTATCGCCATCAACTATTCCCAAATGCCGAATAGAAATGATTTCTCCATATACATTATCCGCTATTTCACTAGCCATTCCTCCTTTTTTTCCATCTGCATCGGTTCCTAAGAATTGAATTTTATCACCTTTGTTCCATTCACCTTCAAAATAGGAAGTAGGGTTAAAAGGAGCTGTCCATTTCTTATAGTTTTCGAGTTCAATTATCTTTTCGAAAACTTCGTTTTTGGGTGAGTTTATTTCAATTGTGAATATTATTTTTTTCATTTTGGATTAATTTTTTCGGTATAATTTTTAAAGTTATTTAAAATGGCTTGCCAACCGTCGCGTTGCATTTCTATTGGATTTTGATTTTCAGCTTCAAAATTTATAATAACCTGAGTGGTGTTGTTTTTTTCTTCAAAAATGATTTTGACTTTTCGTCCATCTGCAATTTGATAGATGATTTTGGAGTTTGGTACAATCTCCTTAAATATAGCCTCAAAATCAAACCCAAAACTTCCATCCTTTGCTTCCATTCGGGTAAGGTACTTTCCTCCGATGATTAAATTTACTTCTGCATGAGGACACTGCCAGTCTTCGGTAGCAAAATTCCATTTTGTGATGTGTTTGGCAGTTGTATAGTTCTCCCAAACTTGTTTTATAGGGGCATGTACATCAGCTTGTATAGTAATTATTTGTTTTTCCATATCAGGTTAGTTATTTGTCATAAAGTCAAAAGCACCTTTTCTTAGTGGTATTTGGTATTCTATCCAAGCCTTCATACAAGCTAAAAAGTTAGCCCAACCTTCGGTTTGCCCAATTGCCCATTTAATTCCGGCTTCATTATTTGAGTATCCTTCTTCAATGACTTTTACGACTGTACTTTTATCAGTTTGTTCTACGAGTTCAATTTTTACAGTGGAATTAGGATCCCATTCAAAAATAATTTGTTGATTAAATGAAACTTCTCTTACAGTAATAGGATACCAAGCGTCAAATTCAGGGAATTTCCATTGAATTTCTTTTCCGGATTCTAGTTTTCCGGTACTTTCGGATATGAAGTAGTTTTTCATAATATCCGGATTGACGATAGCTTCAAAAACATCATCAATTGGTTTTTGAATTCCAATAGAGGCTTTTGCTGTTAAGGCTTTGTCCATAAATAGATTTGTGTTATTTTTTTAATTCATTTTTTAAATTTTCTAAGCCTTTTTCAAATTCAGAATCCATATTAAAAAAGAGATTCATGATGTTCCAAGGATAGGAGGATTGACCTATAACAGTCCAATTTACGATTGTATGCCCAGCTGGTTCTTCTGATAAACTTATGACAGATTTTGCAGGGTCGTCATATCCTTCAAAAAATAAATCAGACTCCATTTTCTCACCTTCTATCAAGTTTGTAATGACTTGCTTTCCGTTTCCGACCATCCATTTTTCACTTTCCCAAGTGTGAGTAAATCCTACCGTTCCGTCTGTACCTTCATATGATTTTTTCATTTGTGGATCCATTTGGTTCCAAGTTCCATAATTGTCTTGGTTTTTCAGAAATTTTATGTAGTCGTAAATTTCTTGTTTGGGTTTGTTAATGTGAACTTGTGCAGTGCCTTTAAATTCTTTTGGGGCAAAAAGTGCTGTGATTAGAACTAACGCAATTAAAGCAACAAATAGAAAAAGAATCTTTTTTAGAATTTTCATAATAGATGATATTTTGCTTTTGTAAAAATACTTAAAAAATTAAATTGTATAAGAATATTTAAAATGATGAAATTCTTTTTATGTCACTCACGTTATTTTTCATGTCATTCACGACATTTTTTTGTTTTTATAGGTGTTTCAGGTGTAGTTTTAGAAAGTTAAATCAATTAAAAATGACTACTATGAGACAGATGAAAATTATTTTGAATTACTCATTAATTACTTTTTTGCTATTGCTTTTTACGGGTTGTGATAATGATGATGATTCAGAAGCTCCAATTGAGGAGACTGCAGATGCAATTATTTATGCAGATTTTAAAAATGATGGGATAACGCAAAGTCTAACGTTGGATACATCTATGACTCAAGGTCCGGTACAGATAGAAAATGAAGTTACATTTACAGAGAATGGAACGAGGTTTAGTTTTGAGTTTTCGGGAGTGACTTTTATAGAAGGAAGTTCTGTGTATGAAATCAATAAGATAATTACGCAAAAATATGAAGAAGATGAATGGCAATTGGACAATGAGAATTTTTTGGGTTATGAGCCATCAAAGAGTTTAGATATTGTACTGGTTTTGGATGTTAGTTCTTCATTGGTAGACAATATTCAAGAAGTAAAGCAAGGGGCTATATCTGTTTTGAGGCAGATTTTTGCTGATAATTCAAATGTGAAAGTGGCTGTTGTGAAGTTTTCTAGAGGATATGTTTCAACTCAGCTTTCTTCTAATTTTACGGAGCTTAGCCAATTTATATCCAATGTGACAATCCAACCTAATGAAGTTTTAGGAGAAAGTAATTATATTTTAGAAAATAAAAATGAAACAGCTTTATACGAAGCAATGTTGGAAGGTATAGATATTTTAAAAAACTCAAATGCAAGAGGACAAGGGCTGATAACACTGACAGATGGAGCTAATAATTTTCAGGAAAATCCTGATAATGCAGATAGACAGGTGGTGGTAGATGGGTTGAACTCATCGGATATTAGAAGTTATACGATTGGTTTTGTAGGAAATGGAGATGGTGTTAATGACCAGGCTTTGGAAGATTTGGCAGTAAATGGTAAGTTTTCAAAACCGTCTTCGGTAGCTGAATTGAATCAAGTATTTACGTCATTTTCAAATTCTGTTGCTGCTGTTTATGATTTAATTTACAATACGAATAATGCTCCTTTTAATGGTGCAAAAACATTTAGATATTTAATTGACTTAGACCAAATTAATTAAACTAAGGACACTCTCAACTAAAGTTTACATACCTTAATCAATTCTCAATTTACATAGAGTGTTTTTTAGCACTCTATGTTTTGCTAAAAAAGTCATATATTACTATCATTAATCACTAAAATAAACACCCATGAAATCATTAAATCTTATTTTTTTAAGCCTATTATTTTTTAGCTTAATAGGTTGTGAAAAGTCTTCTGAAATAGAAATTGAGAAGCAAAAAGATACAGAAAAAGTGTCTGAGTTAGTAGAAGAGCAAGAAGTTGTTTACAAGAATCATTTTAAAGTAGATAAAAAAGGTCAATTACAAGAATTGATTGTGAATCTTCCGGTTGGGAATAAAAAGTTTAAAGTTGAAAAAACAATCCCGATAGTATCAAAAGATAAGACAAAATCCGGATTTATTATCGTTGTCAATGATGGCAAAGGAGGGAGGCTTGATGGTAAAAAAGAAAATCTACAAGTAAAAATAACAGAGCAATTACCGGTAAGTCTTGAAAACACTGAAATGCTACAAATATTTTATTACAATGATGATTTATCAGATAGAGATTCATCTTTCGTTACAGGATTTATGGAGTTTTTAGAAAAAAATCCGATAGGAGATTATACGGCTGATAGAATCCAAAGTATATTTATAGGGGCAAAGGATGATGAACCTAAGCAGATAGGAGGTGGGATCGGAATCCCAAGACTAAACCCTTAGTATTTTTATTAATGAAAAAGGTAGTTGTAATAATTCTCTTCCTTTGTTGTTCAGTTTATTCAATTGGACAACAAAGGGAGTTTTTATATTACACAATTGCTGATCCTTTGGACAATATTCATACGTTAAAAGAAAGGCTGAAAACAGCTTCAGTCAAAGAAAAACCTTATATAGAATATGAATTAGGTGAATCCTACTTTTTGTTGAATCAAGAAGATGATGCTTACAAATATTTCAAAATAGCGGGTAAACATTTTTTGGAACAAAAAATATCTCATTATTATGACTGTTTGTACTTTTTGCATCTGACTTTTACTAGAAATAACTTTCAGTATGTGGACACGTCATTTATAAACTTGACAAAGTTCTATAAATATGCAAAAGCTATAAATGACCCACTGAGAATGGGATTAGCACAGATAGAACTCTCAAAACTTAAATTAAAAAATATAAAAACAATTCCAAGTGCAACATTGTCAACATTGGCTCATTTGGATAGTGCGAAATACTATATTCAAAAATCTGATTCGCTAAACCTTTTATTCAATATAGAACTAATAAAGGGAGTAACGTTCGTGTTAGATGGAAAGCCTAATAAAGCGAAAGAACAATATTTATTAGCATTGGGAGAAGCTACTAAGTTTAAAAATAATGCAAATCTATTTTTAGTCTATAATAATTTAGGGAAGTTAGAATTGGATTATAAAAATTATTCAGCGGCTGAGACTTATTTGCAATTGGCAGAATCGACTCCACTCAGAAGGTTTCAAAATGCGTCTTGCCATTTGCTTTACAATAACTTTAAAAACCTCTATAAACAAACGGACAATTCAGAATTATATTTAAAGTATTCTACCAAATTTGACTCCATAAGTTCTGTGTTAAATTTACAAGAGCAATCATTGCAAATTGCTCGGCATGAACTTTCAGAAAAAGATAAAAAGATAACCCAACTTTCAGTTTTAAAACATCAGTTTCAGAAGCATAAGTATATATACGGAGGTACCATTTTTCTAATATTTTGTTTGGCTATGTATTCTATTTTTAGGTGGATAAAATCAGACAGAAATAAAAAAAGACTAGAAATAGAACGTCAACAAACCGAATTGAAATTAAACCAAATAAAACAACTTGTAGTTAAAGATCATATAATACTTAGAAACAAGGCAAAAATATATATAGAGAATTTAATGTATATAAAGTCAGAAGACCACTATTTGACACTTTTTACGCGTGACAAAAAAGAATTTATCCGTGGAAAAATAAAAGATTTAATAAAAGAACTACCTCCAAACTTCAAACAAAGTCACCGTTCTTATATAGTCAACACAAATTTTATAGAAAGTATAACTTCTACTCATATTTACCTGATGGATAAGACAGAAATACCCCTTTCTAGAACATACAAGAAATATTTTGACTAAAACTGCTCAAAACGGAAGTTTTCACCTAAATAAACGCGGCGAACATCTTTGTCATCTGCCAACTCTTGAGGACTTCCTTCTTTCAGAATTTTTCCTTCAAACATTATATAAGTTTTGTCCGTGATAGCCAAAGTTTGTGATACATTATGGTCGGTAATCAGAATACCAATATTTTTGTGTTTTAGTGAACGTACAATTTTTTGAATATCCTCTACAGCAATAGGGTCAACTCCGGCAAAAGGCTCGTCTAATAATATAAATTTAGGTTCTGTTGCTAAACAACGAGCAATTTCTGTTCTCCGGCGTTCACCACCTGAAAGTAAATCTCCACGATTTTTCCGAACATGTTCCAAACTAAATTCTTCAATAAGTTCATCTGTTTTTCTTTGTTGTTCTTTTTTAGAAAGTTTGGTGTATTCGAGAACAGATTTTATATTATCCTCAACGGAGAGTTTTCGAAATACAGAAGCTTCCTGAGCCAAATAACCAATTCCTTTCTGAGCTCGTTTATACATGGCATCAGAAGTGATGTTGTCTTTGTCTAGAAATACTCTTCCGGATGTAGCTTTAACCAAACCAACAATCATGTAGAATGATGTTGTTTTTCCGGCACCATTTGGTCCTAAAAGCCCTATTATTTCACCTTGTTCTACAGAAAAAGATACATCCTTTACAACATGTTTTTTTCCATAGTCTTTTACCAAGTTTTCTCCTCTAAGTACAATTCCCATTGGGTCAAAGATAAATTAAATTGAGTTGCTTACAAAGATAATTTCTATAAACAATTTTACTGATTTAGGAATTGGTGGGTTTTGGAGATGGCTCTTTCATTTTTCCAATCAATCCAGTTTTGACCTTTCCATTTTCGCATCAGATTATCATAATTTCGCATGATGAAAATATTGTAAACAGCTTCCGCAAAATACTGTGGTTTATGTGCTAACGAACGTAAACTCATAGAGAATCCCGGTGTCAGGTATTTCATATAGTGCCACCATCCCTCTGGCATATAAAGCATTTCACCATGATTTAGATCAGCAACCATTGGTCTGACGTTTTTTAACGCCGGCCATTTTTCAAAATCAGGTTTATCAAAATTTATATCTTCTCGACAAATAACCGAATAAGGAATTTTGTACATATATTTTGTTTGTTTGGGAGAGACAAGAATACATCGCTTCTTTCCGGCAAAGTGAAAATGGAGAATATTGGCTAAATCTATATCATAGTGCATGAAAACATTAGAACTTTCTCCACCAAAGAAAAGCATGGGCATACTCTTAAATAGGTTTAATCCTAAATCAGGCATTTGGAAGTCTTGCTGTAAAGAAGGGACTTGCTTCATAAGGTTGTATAAAAAAATACGTAAATCTGTAGGACCTTGATGTAATATGTCCACGTATTCACTCATTTTCATTTCAGCAACAGGTTCATTTACCTTTTTAGAGTAATCTACCGGATCATTATTATACAAAGGAACAATCTTGTTTCCTGCTACTTTTTTGAGATACTCAAAATTCCACTTTTTATAAGCAGGCCAATTATGTGTAATTTGCTCTACAACAACTGGTTTTTGAGGATTGACGTAATATTTTTTAAAATCTTTGGCAGAAATTGTTTTTATACGCTCAACTTCTGAAAATTTAAAATTCATAACCTTAATTTAATATTTCAAATGTATAAAACATTTTATTTCTAGATTACGTGTTCAGTCAAAATTAAGTATATTCGTTTTGTTTATGTTAAGAGCAATTTCCTTATTGGTTTTATGTGTTTGTCTTAATTCAATTGGATACTCACAAAGTAAATTTATTCCTAAAATAGAAGCAAAGTCAGGTAGTTTATCATTGCAAAATCAATCACTAGAAATAAATGTAGTAGGAGTAGTGGCTGATATAAGGTCTTACCAAACATTTACAAGTGAAAAAGTGGATTCAGTATATTATTTATTTCCAATAGATGTAAATACGTCGCTTTATGAATTAACGGTTTATTATCCTGACAGAATTTACTCAATGGATGTTCGAAATATGAGTAACATTAGAAAACAAGTTTTAGCAGAAAATAAACGTAGAAAAAAAATCAAATTAGACCATAGTTTAGATACCAATTTTATACAATTAAACCTCCCTAATATTTCATCAGGAGAAGAAATAAAAGTTGTACTTAAATATATGCAGAATTTAACAGTAACATCAGATTCAAAGCAGCTTGAAATTCCTTCCTTTATTACAAAATCATATTTAAAAAACTGGGATAAAATTAATTTCCAATTAAATGTCATAAGTCCAACACCAATTTATAATTCAGAGATTTTAGACTTTGAAGTCTCTAAAAATAAAGTCTCTGAAAAATATGAAGAATTTACGTTTTATACTGAAAATTGGCATAACCCGATTCAGTTTACATATAGTTCAAAAAGTGACCAAGCCGATGCGGGAATGTTGGTGTACGAAGACAAGGGGTGTCGTTATATTTTGGGGGCAGTAGAACCACCAAAATTGATAAAACCGGAAGAAATAGCACCTCGTGAATATGTTTTTGTAATGGATATTTCCGGTTCTATGCAGGGTTTTCCAATAGAAACATCCAAAGAACTCTTAAAACGAATTTTAAATGATTTAAGTCCGGAAGAAAAGTTTAATATCTTATTCTTTGCAGGTGGAAGTGATTTTTTTTCAAAAGAATCAGTATTCGCAACTGCTGAAAACAAGGAATTGGCTTTTCAAATGATAAACAATCAAAAAGGAATAGGGAAAACCAAACTTAGTGATGCCTTAAAGAAAGTGTACAAATACAAACCAGATCCCTCTTTTAATCGAATTGGGGTTTTGATAACAGACGGAAAGTTGATGGAAGATAGAACACTTTATTTGGAACTTAAAGAAAACCTCAAAGACGGACAGTATTTTTGCTTTGGAATTGGTTATGATGTTGACCGTAGAACTATACAACAACTTGCAAGAACAGCAGGTACAGAGCCTGTATTGATTACAGAACAAGCAGATGCCAAAAAAGAATTGACACGTTTTTATAATTTAATTCGGACACCACTTTTACGCAATATAGAAGTCCATTCACGAGAATTGAACTTACAAGAAACCTATCCCAATCAATTCAATGGATTTTTGTCGAGTCAATCATCAAGTTTTGTCAGCAAGGAATGTAGTGGAATGCGTGATCCAAAATTAATTTTAACTGGAATAAACGGAGACGAAAATTATAAAGAGGAATTCCGACTGCCAAATGAGAAAAATAATGATGCATTGAGTGTATTGAAATTGCTTTGGGCAAAAGAAAAAATTGAGTTTTTGTTACAAGAAGAGGAACGTTGTGGAGACCGTTGCAATAGAGATGGCAGATATAGGAATCAAATTATACAAATAGGAGAGCAGTTAAATATAGCAACACCTTATACATCCTTTATAGAAGAGAGCTATGATAACTTTGAAGGAAATAAAGGGAGAAAAAAATCACTTTATGAGAATCCAAATAATCACTTAACCTTTCAAAATGATTTTGATTCGGATTTTGACCGAATTCCCAACACTACAGACGAATGTCCCTATGACCGAGGTGGTGTGGATAGGAAGGGGTGTCCCAAAACCAAAGAAGAAAAAATTACGCAGGAAATCAACCGAATGTTGGAAGGAATAGAGTTTGATTTTGATTCCTATGAAATTAAACCTGAATTTTTTGGTAAGCTAGATACAGCAGCGTCAATAATTTCCAATCAAGCTACACAAAGCTACGTAGTAGAAGGGCATACTGATGCTGCTGGAACGGCTGAATATAACACAAATCTTTCCCTAAACCGAGCAAAAACAGTCGTGGAATATTTACAAGAAAAAGGCGTAGATATAAAACAATTAAAAGTAGTAGGAAAGGGTGATACAGAACTTCGTCATCCAGAATGTCGACCACAAGAAGTTTGTAGTGATAAGAAAAATTTTGAAAATCGTAGAGTGATTTTTAAGGCTATGAATTAAATTTTATTTATTCTAATTCTAAACAATTTAATTCTAAGCTTAATTCATCAGAGAGAGAGTAACTCCATATAAGGTGAGGATGATATTAAACATATTTTCTATGCTACATATAAATTTAATTAGAATCACTTTGTGACTACAGTCATATAAAGCTAATTTATTTATAAGTTCCTTTGCCTAAGAAAAATTGGTAGAAGTATTTCAACCTATAAACAATCAAATAATTATGTTATCAAAATCACAAGCACGGACGTTTTTTATAGGCGGTACAGCAGTGACATTCTTAATTTTTATAGGATTAACTGTGTATTCGTTTATGCCTCAAAATGACCAAACTAATCATGACAAGATAGATGAAGAAGTAATTAGAGGAAAGGAAATTTTTGAAGCAAATAACTGTATGGGATGTCATACAATTTTAGGAGAAGGAGGGTATTATGCCCCAGAATTAACCAAAGTTATAGAAAGAAGAGGAGAGGGGTATGTGAAAGCTGTGTTGCAGTCACCCGTTCCATGGGCTCCAAGAGGAAGAAAAATGGTGAAATATGAAATGAATGATGAAGATACCAAAGCAATGATAGCCTATCTGAAGTGGATTGGAGAAATTGACTTAAATGGTTTTGACCGCATTGTATCACCTTTATCAAAAGATAAATAATAAAAACTGCCAATATCTAAAGATTATGAAATATAAATCGCAAAAAGTGGCGTACTGGTTTTTTGGCTTATGTATGCTTTTATTCTCATTGCAAATTGTTTACGGATTTATCATGGGCTTTGCCCGAATAGGAATGGATGGACTACATGATTTCATTCCGTTTAATACTGCTAGAGCAGTACACACTAATTTACTAGTAGTTTGGTTACTAACCGGATTTATGGGAGCAGCCTATTATATCATACCAGAAGAAGCACAGCGAGAATTAGTAAATGTCAAATTAGCCTATGTACAGTTAATTTCGTTAGCAATAGTAGGAGTTGCGGCAATTGTTGGTTATCACTTCAATCATTGGGAAGGACGTAAATTTTTGGAAATTCCTAGAGAATTAGATTACTTAGTTGTAGTCAATGTGCTCTTGTTCTTAGGACTGATATTAGCAACTTTATTCAAAGGGAAAAGAAAAACAACAACAGCTTTAGTACTGACTATGGGGCTAGTATTTGCAGCTCTTTTATATTTACCAGGTATGATTTGGTTTGACAGTCAAGTAACAGATTCGTTTTTCCGTTGGTGGGTAGTTCACTTATGGGTAGAAGGAGTATGGGAGTTAATTATGGGAGGTATCTTGTCTTACTTATTAATTAAATTAACCGGAGTTGATCGTGAGGTAATTGAGAAATGGTTGTATGTAATTATTGGGTTGACTTTCCTCTCAGGTTTACTAGGAACCGGACACCATTACTATTATATTGGGGTTAATAAGATTTGGTTAATCGTAGGTGGTATATTCTCAGCATTAGAGCCGTTAGCATTCTTAGCTATGGCATTATTTGCAGTATATATGTATAAAAAAGGAGAAAAATCACATCCTAATAAAGTTGCTTTATTTTGGACAATAGGATCTTCTATTGTAGCATTTATTGGTGCCGGATTACTAGGATTTGCACACACATTGCCTCAAACAAACTTATACACACACGGGACATTAGTTACGGCAATGCATGGACACTATGCCTTTTGGGGAGCTTATGCTATGATTGTACTGGCAATTATTAGCTATGCTTTACCAAATATGACAGGGAGAAAGAGATATGATAGTAAATTAGGGCATATGGCATTTTGGTTTTCAAACGTGGGAATCTTAGGTATGACAGTAGCCTTTGGTGTTGCTGGTGTAGCGCAAGTTTATTTAGAAAGAAAACATAAAATGGAATTTATGGATGTACAAGATGAAATAAGTATTCACTTTGTTGTATTACTGACTTGTGCAGCATGTTTTGCATCAGGTATCGCTATGTACATTATAGATTTTATAAAATACGGTAAACCTACAGATGAAGCGCTGGAAGTAAAAGCCGAATAATATAGTTTTTATGATTTTTATTGAACCGAGACCATCGTTACCCCCTAGCTTTAAATAACAATGGTTTCGGTTTCTTAATTTTAATGAAATGGAAGAAATAATAGAACAAAATACAATTTTTTATAAAGTAATTAATTCGGAAGTAGATGTTTACAAACATATTAGTAAATTAAAACTTCCTCTTTTACTAAAAGGACCAACCGGTACAGGAAAATCACGGTTTGTAGAATATATGGCACAACAAGCCAATCAGAAACTTATAACGGTAAGTTGCCATGAGGAAACCTCAGCAACAGATTTGATAGGTCGATTTATAATTAAAGGAGCTGAGACAGTTTGGATAGACGGACCGTTAACCATGGCAGTGAAAAACGGATATATTCTTTACTTAGATGAAATAGCCGAAGCCCGTCCGGATGTTATTGTAGCTATTCATGCACTTACTGATCACCGTCGGGAATTATTTATAGATAAATTAGGAGAAACAGTAAAAGCACATCCAGATTTTCAATTAATTGCTTCATTTAATCCGGGATATCAAAAAGGCTTTAAAGAATTAAAACCATCTACTCGACAAAGATTTGTAGCTTTTACATTTGATTATCCTTCTACTAAATTAGAAGTAGAAATTTTAATAAATGAGTCAAATTGCTCTAAAGACATAGCGAATAAATTAGTAAACATTGGAAATAAAATTCGAAACTTGACCGAATTAGGACTTACAGAAACAGTATCTACTCGTTTATTGGTAGATGCAGCGAAATTAATCCAAGATGGTTTACCCAATAGATTAGCGGTTCATGTAGCAGTGGTAGAACCATTGACTGATGAACCGGAAACCATTCAGGCACTTAAAGATTTGTGTGATTTGATGATTTAAAGAGAGAACGGTCATGGGGCTAGAATTAGATGAATTTCTATTTGGTAAAGTTGTAAAATATCTAAAAAAAAGACGGGAAAATAACAAAGACTTATTAGAACGTTCAGTATTTTTAAATGATATCAGGTCAAGGCTTGTTCTAATCGCAAGAGCCCTGAGTGGTACTACCATAGAAATATATCCGGCAGAGCGAGAAGGAGGGTATAAAGACGATAATTTTTTTCTTCCCATTAGTATAGCATTATTTTCAGACAAAGAGGAAAATTTCAGATTTTACTTATTTAGAACTGTTTACTTAGCTTGTCAAAAAGAATTAGAGTTAAACTATTCTGAAGGTGAAACTGATGATAATTTAGCACAAATCAAAGCACTGGAGACATCACAAGAAGTATTAAACTATATGTTTTCACAGTATCCAACTTTAGAAAGTTGGTATCGGTCGGCGTATAATGCACTAAAACCTCAAAATAAGAAAGACCAAGACCAAACTTTTTGGTTATTTGGAAAATGGATGACCAATAGTAATCTAGTAGAAAAAACAGATATTTTAAAAGAAATTGATCAAAAAGTAGCACAAAAAAATAGTGAAATAAAAACAACACTTGAAACCAAGGCAGTAGAGGAGATAGAGTCGTTGACTATTGATAAAAAACAGCAAGAAGATTATGTGTTACTCCATAATTTTGAAAAAATAGAAACAGCCGAGGAGTTCAATGGAAATTGGCGAGATTTTGACGGTAAAGATGACTTGGAAGATCACCAAGACGCTTTGGAAGAAATGAATATGAGGTTTACTGTTCGAGTAGATGATCCGGTACATTCTGTTTATCAAGCAGATTTTGTAGAAAATACTACAGTAGCAGAAAGTGCAGAGATTGATGAAAAAGGGTTTCATTTGAAATATGATGAATGGGAAGGGAAAAAGAGACGGTACCTAAATGATTATTGCAAAGTTTATCCACGAACACAACTAAAACCTCATGCTGATTATTATCAAAATACTATTTCTAAATATAAAACCACTTTAGCCGGACTTCGAAAAATGTTGACCAGTGTCAATAATAAAATGCAAGTACAACGTCGTCAGTTACAGGGAGAAGAATTTGATTTAGATGCATTGACAGACTTGTACACAGATGTCCATTCCAGAAAATCACCGGATGAACGTGTTTATTTATCACAAAGAAAAAAGAACAAAGACATTGCAATCTTATTATTATTAGATAACAGTTTATCAAGTGATGCCTATGCTGCGGGAAATAGAGTACTAGATGTAGAAAAAGAAGTGTCCATTTTATTTGGAGAAATTTTACAAGAATTTGATATACAGTTTTCTATAGATGGATTTTATTCCAAAACTCGAAACTATACAACTTACACAACTTATAAAGACTTCCATGATGATTGGAAAATTGCGCGAAATAGAATCGGAATGGCAGAACCAAGTGGATATACACGGATTGGTCCGGCATTGCGTCACGCAGGAGCAAGATTAGATAAAGTTGATGCAAAAAACAAATGGGTTATTTTACTATCAGATGGAAAACCAAATGATTATGATAAATATGAAGGTCAGTATGGAATTCAAGATATAAAACAGGCATTGCGAGAATTAAATGAACGAAAAATAAATACTTATGCGTTGGCGATTGAGGCACAGGCAAAATATTATTTGCCTCAAATGTTTGGGCAAAACCATTATCAAATTTTAACATCATCAGAAGAACTATTAAAATCTTTGGTGAAATTATATGAACGAATAAAACATCAATAAAAATGGAAATGAATATTTCGAATATAAAAGAAGGGCACCCTATCCATACTTATTATAAAGAATCTGAACTTATCAAAAATTTATTACAAGAGATAGCAACAGTAGATTTTGAAAAAGAAGCACAGAAATTCTACAATATATTTAATCACTTAGCCACGGTTGAAAGGCGGTTTGAACGAAAAGAAAACCAGCTATTTCCATTTTTAGAAGAAAAAGGTTGGACAGGACCATCGCAAAATATGTGGTCATTTCATGATACCATTCGTGATATATTTCGTTTGGTACGGAAAAATATAGATGAAAAAGACTATGAAAAAGCTCAGGAAAATATAAAATTTATAGACCAAAACTTACAGCGTTTGATGGATGTAGAGCAAACTATATTATTTCCTAATGCAATGAGCTTGTTGACAGAAGAAGACTGGACAAAGATGCGCGAAGGTGAAAAAGAAATTGGTTGGATGTTAGTGGAAACTCCAGCAGATTATCCTGAAAAAAAAGAGGCATATATACATCCGGCAGAAGATACCGTTCGTAGAACAGATGTGAAATTTTTAAAAGAAGCGCAGCATTATGATGAAGGGTATATGACAGTAGAACAAGTCAATTTCTTACTTAAAACATTACCGATAGACCTAACTTATGTAGATGAAAATGATAAAGTAATTTTTTATAACAGAGGAGAAGAGCGATTATTTCCTCGAAGTGCCGGAATTATAGGACGGGAAGTTCGATTTTGCCATCCACCAAAAAGTGTAGATACAGTATTAGAAATTTTAGAAGAATTTAGAAGTGGACGTGAAAATGAAGCATCTTTTTGGATCAACTACAAAGGAAGGCTAATCTACATTCGCTATTTTGCAGTTCGTGACGCACAGAAAAATTATTGTGGAGTGGTAGAAATGTCACAAGATATAACTGATGTGAAATTAATAGAAGGAGAAAAAAGACTATTACAATGGAAGTAGAACAACAAAACTCAAAATCCATATTTTATCCCCCAGGAGGGATTCTTCTTTGGATTGTTATTTATTTAGAATTAATAACATTTGGGATGGCAATGATTGCATTTGTTTATTATGGAATGCAAGAAAAAGAAATATTCAGTCAAAGTGCAGCGCAGTTAAGCAAACCAATTGCGACAATCAATACTTTATTTTTACTAACCAGTGGCTTTTTTATAGCAAAAAGTGTACACTCATTTAAAGTAAATGAAATTTCAAAAACACTACGTTTTATGAATTTTGCTATGTTTACAGGTTTAGGCTTTATCATATTAAAATGTTTTGAATACTATGATAAGATAGAACATGGACTCACAATGGGAGAAAACTCATTTTATATGTATTATTGGTTGCTTACGGCCTTTCATTGGATTCACGTTTTAGTCGGACTTGTTATTTTATTCTTTATCAAAAGGAGTATCAAAAAGAGACAAGACAAATACCCGTTAGAAGATTTTGAAGCAGGAGCAGCCTTTTGGCATATGTGTGATTTAATCTGGTTATTATTATTCCCCATATTATACCTATTATTTTAAATTATGGAAAAAAATCTAAATATAACATATGTAACCTTATTGGTACTAACAGCACTGACAGCAGTTGTTTCAACACTAAACTTGTACGTAGGTATTATATTGATTATAGCACTATTGAAATTTTGGTTAGTAGCATTTTCATTTATGGAATTGAAAAAAGCTCATGTTTTTTGGAAAATTTTGATTATACTGTACGGAAGTATTATAGGTACAATTTTGATTTTTTTAATTTAAACAAAAAATGACACACACAAAACAATTGCATACATTCCATATTCCGGTAATGGGTTTGGCCTTTACAATAGACAGTCCGGTTCGGATAGCACAGTATGGGATAGATTCCGTAATTTCCATTATGGATGATGATTTGGCAGAGCGTATGACCGCTTATTATTCCAAAATATTCAAAGAACCGTATGAAGAAATATCCAAAAAAGTAGATGACTTTAGAGCCAAACGTATTACAAATTATTTAAATTTAGTCGATAAAATTGTAAAAGAAAAGTTTGAGTTATTTAAAAATGAAATTCTTCAGAATAAAAATGAATTAGAAAAATTTTTAGACATCTTACCGGTTAATTCAGAACTAAAACAAAAACTAGATGATATAGTAGAGCGAGGTAAATCAAACCTTCATGAAGTAAAAGTATTGTTAGAGCAGTACTTTCATCCTGGAAGTATAGATGTAAACATTATGACAAAGTTGGATAAGGATAATTTCAAAAAGAAAGAAGCCTTACCTATAGAATATAATGATGCGCATGCAGCTCTACGTGGATTTGTAAAAAGTACGGTGAACTCATCTGTTATATTTTCTGCTGGAATGAACCCTCGGCTTTACGGTTATATGGAAACCTTTGATGAGTTTTATCCAAATAAATCAGGAGAGTTCTGTAAAAAAATAGTATTAAAAGTAAGCGATTTTCGTTCTGCATTAATTCAAGGAAATTACTTAGCAAAACGAGGACTTTGGGTCTCAGAATATAGGATAGAATCCGGTTTGAATTGTGGAGGACATGCCTTTGCAACAGAGGGGTACTTATTAGGACCTATTTTAGAAGAATTCAAACAAAAACGAGAACAATTATTAAACTCTTCATATACATTATTGGTAAAGGCATTAGAGTCTAAGGGAAAGCAAATACCAAAAGAACCCCTTAATTTGAGAGTGACAGTACAAGGTGGGGTTGGTAACTCCCAAGAACATCAAGTTTTGCTAGAGTATTATCAAGTAGATGCTGTAGGTTGGGGCTCCCCATTTTTATTAGTTCCGGAAGCAACATCAGTTGATAAAACAACACGAAAACTGTTAGCAGATTCTACTGAAGAAGATTTGTATTTAAGTAATATTTCACCACTAGGAGTCCCTTTTAATACAATTAAAGGGATGACCAATGATTTTTACAAACAGAAACGAATTGAATCTGGAAAAGCTGGAAGTTCTTGTCCAAAGAAATACTTAGCACTTAGTAAAGAGTATGACATAGAAGGAACCTGCACTGCTTCCAAAAAGCATCAAGATAAAAAGTTAGCAGAATTGGAAAATAGACGAAATGAGATTTCAGAAGAGGCTTATCAAAAAGAATTGGTTAAAATTACTGAAAAAGCCTGTTTATGTGTAGGTTTAGCAAATGCAACTCATTTAGAATTGGGACTTCCTATAAAAGGGCAGGAGCAAGGAGTTGTTGTTTGTCCTGGTCCCAATATGGCATATTTCTCTAAGGAGGAGGTATCACTTACTGAAATGATACAACATATCTATGGTTCAAAACCAATGATTTTAGATAAAAATAGACCTCATATGTTCCTAAAAGAGTTAGAATTATATATAGACTACTTTAGAGGGTTGGTAGAAGAAAATAATAATGAACTTAATCGAAAATTAGAAAAGTTTAAAACCAACTTATTAGAAGGGATTAATTACTATAAAAACTTCTTCAACGAAAAATTTAATTCCATGGTAGAACCTCAAAAATCACTAATTAAGCTAATGGAACTTGAAACTCAAATAAATACTTTATGAATATTTGTTTAGACTCATAAAATTACTTTTAGACAAAACCTCATAGATCTTAAAATGAGGTCTGTAAATAAACTGCTTACATAAGTGTGAGAGTCTAAATTCTTCATTTTTTAAGTTATGACAATAGATGACTTTTAATACCTGATTTTATTCAGTAGAAATAATTATAATTTAGTCATAGAATTAGGTACTTTTGTTAAAGTAATTAAAAAATGTAACTCCCTGTTAATCATTGATATACTTAATGATATAGATTTGTTTCAATGTTGTTTACAATTAGAATAAGATTAGATATTATAGATAAATTTAGAATCATTTTAAACAAATAAATTTGGATAAATTCTTAGAATAAAATAAGAGTGATAAAAAAAGTATTTTTTTATAGAAAATTAACTAAGAAGATTCAAGAAAGTGTAAAAAAAGGATTTAATAAAAATATATATAAATCAAACAAAGTTATGTGTTAGATTCACAAAAAACACACAACAAAATACTAATTTATTTAACATTGAAAATGAAAAAAATGAAAAAATTGACAAAAAGGTGTATTGCTATCATGGCAATTATGGCTGTTGTTGTTTCTTGTAAGAAAAATGACTCAGGAATTTCAGATGGAAAAAATTTTGCAAGTATCTCAGTAAGCGGTGAAATGGAGGCTGAATTAACAACTCCACCAATGGTGCCTAAACCAGTTGGAAACCGAGGAGCTACGAAGTTAAAAGTAGAAATGGAAATCAAGGAAATGGAAGGAGAAATGACTGATGGCGTTAAGTATGTCTATTGGACATTTGGTGGAAGTGTGCCTGGTAGTTTTATTCGTACAAGAGTAGGGGATGAAGTAGAATTTACATTGAGTAACCATCCGGACAATAAACTTCCACACAACATTGATTTACATGCAGTAACAGGGCCTGGGGGAGGAGCTGAGTCTTCTTTGGTAGCACCTGGACAATCTAAAACATTTAACTTTAAATGTTTAAACCCGGGATTGTATGTGTATCACTGTGCTACTGCTCCGGTAGGAATGCATATAGCGAATGGTATGTATGGTTTGATTTTAGTAGAGCCGGAAGGAGGCTTAGCTCCGGTTGATAAAGAATATTATGTGATGCAGGGTGACTTCTATACACAAGGTAAAAATGGAGAACAAGGTTTACAAGCTTTTGATATGAATAAAGCAGTAGATGAAAATCCAGATTATGTAGTATTTAACGGTAAAGTTGGAGCATTAAACGGTGATAATGCTTTGACTGCTAAAGTAGGAGAAACGGTTAGACTTTATATAGGAAATGGTGGACCCAATATGGTATCATCTTTTCACGTAATTGGTGAAATCTTTGATAAAGTACATATAGAAGGAGGTGATTTAATTAATGAAAATGTACAAACGACATTGATTCCGGCAGGAGGAGCTGTAATGGTAGAACTTAAAGTAGAAGTACCAGGAACCTTTATTTTAGTTGATCACTCTATTTTTCGAGCATTTAATAAAGGAGCTTTAGGTATGTTGAAAGTAGAAGGAGAGGAGAATGAAGGAGTATATTCTGGTACTACACAAGAAGGAATTTATATGCCGGAAGGAGGAACCATTCAGCAAATGCCAAGTTCAAATGGTGGTGAAGAAGTTGCCGTAGCAAAAACGCTTGACCAACAAATTACAGATGGTAAAAATATATATTCTCGAACTTGTTTTGCATGTCATCAATCAGAAGGACAAGGAATCCCAAGTGCATTCCCTCCTTTGGCAAAGTCAGATTACTTAAATGCTGACGTCAACCGTGCAATTGGAATTGTACTAAACGGATTGAGTGGTGAGATTACGGTAAATGGAGAAAATTATAACTCTGTGATGACAAGCCAAAATCTAACTGATCAAGAAATTGCAGATGTTCTAACTTACGTTTATAGTAGTTGGGGAAATAATAAAACTCATGTAAAAGCAGAAGATGTAAAAGCACAGAGATAAATAAAATTACATCTATCATATAAATAACAATAGTATTATTTTTTAGAGAAAAAAAGAAGTGCGTATTTTTAAAAGTAGAATTATATACAGTTTCCTATTATTTTTTTTGGTTTCCATTTCATATTCTCAAAAAAATAATAATGTAGTTACCATAAAGGGTGGAAGTTATCTTCCACTCTATGGGGCTACTGATGAGAAAGTAAAACCGGTAGCAGTAAAGTCATTTAAACTAGATATATATCCTGTAACAAATAAAGAATATATTCAATTTCTAAAAGAGAATCCAAACTATAGGCGTTCTAAAATCAAACGTATTTTTGCTGGAGAGTCTTATTTATCACATTGGAAATCAGATTTAGATTATGGTAGTTTAAACTCAAATGCACCTGTAACTAATGTTTCTTGGTTTGCAGCCAAAAAATATTGTGAGTGTCAAGGAAAAAGATTGCCAACATTAGACGAGTGGGAATTTGTAGCCATGGCAGACAAAAAAGGAATTGATGCTCGTGAAAAGGAAGAATTCAACGAATTTATATTAAGTTGGTATGAAAGAGGGAAATCTTATTCGAACCCAGTAGGAAGTACATTCAAAAACTATTGGGGAGTTTATGATATGCATGGACTAGTTTGGGAATGGACATTTGACTTTAATAGTATATTTTTGTCAGGAGAATCACGTAAAGATAAGGACACTGATAAAAACTTATTTTGTGGAAGTGGCTCTGTAAATGCAACTGATCTTATGAACTATGCAGCATTTATGCGGTATGCGTTTAGAGGAAGCCTAAAGGCAAGCTACACTACTAAAAATTTAGGTTTTCGGTGTGCTGATGATATTAAATAAAAGTAAATAATAATGAAAAAGTTATTCTATATTTTAATTTTAAGTTCAGTTATAATCAGCTGTAATTCTAAAAATGAATCTGAAAATAGTAAAGAATCAGAAATTGTAACAGTATCAGAGATAGAAAAGCCAATCTCAGATTTATCCATTTATAATTTACCGGAAAAATGGACAAATCAAGATGGCGAAAATATAGAGTTGAAAGATTACCGAGGTAATGTGTTAGTGATGGTAATGATCTACACTTCTTGCCAAGCTGCTTGCCCACGATTGGTGGCAGATATGCGTCATATAGAGGAAAAGGTAAATCAGAAAAATAAAAATATAAAATTTATACTAGTTAGTATAGACCCAGAAGTTGATACACCAGAACGCTTAAAGGAATTTTCAATAGAAAACCAAATGTCTGATGAACAATGGGTGTTTCTACGTTCAAATGAAGAGCAAACACGTGAATTTTCAGCAGTATTAGCTGTTAATTACAAGAAAATTTCACCAATTGATTTTTCTCACTCTAATATTATAAGTGTGTTCAATCCTGAAGGAGAAATGGTGTTTCAGCAAGAAGGATTAGGTGTAAGTTATGATAAAACTATTAAAGTTATCAACGAAGAAGTTGATAAAATGTAAGAAGTTTCTACAAGATTAAAATCTAAAATTACTGAATAACTAATTTTTTAAATTCTTCTTCAAACTCTACCAAATATAAGCCTTTAGGTAAATTTATTATGATTTTATTTTTATTAAATAATAACTTTTGAGAATGAACTTGTTTACCGTTTAGGTTATAAATTTTCATTTCACCTAATTTTTTAGATTCAATATAGAAAAATTGGTTTGCTGGGTTTGGATATATTTTAAAGGTATCTTGTTTTAAATCAGAAACTTCCATTGGAACTCCACAGTTAAATGGATCAAATAATACCTCGCCCAATGAAGTATCGTCAACTTGATGAAAGATAACCTCTTCCACATCAGTAGCAGTAGATTCAACTCCCTCAATCCAACAGTTATGAAGAGCTTTTACTAGATTGGTTGTATTGTTATAGAGAGCATAGATTTTCCCATTGTTTTCATTATCTCCGAAAACATTCAATCCCGGATTTAAATCTTCAGTATCATCACTTCCTAAATTAGCTTTAGCAGTACCGATTAAAGTGATACCCCAAAGATTTCTCCGAATTTTATTATTGGTTATGGAAATTAAATCAGTATTGTACAAAGAAATTCCACTCCCACCATTCATAGGATCTACTTCTGTATTATTATCATCTATAATATTATTTTCTATAATCCCGATAGTTGCTCCTAGAGCAGTGATCCCATAGCGATTATCACGAATTGTATTTCCTCTAATTGCAATTTTATTGGTAATTCCCATAAAATTAGAAGAAGCAACCCCACCTACCATTACTAAATCTCGGTCACCAATAATTGTATTATTAAAAATACGGAGTGAATCACTATCACCACTTGGTCCCATATTAATTTGTGGACGATTATTATTAGTTTGATTATTTCCTTCAAAATGATTTTCTTCTATCAGTGCAGAGACAGAAGAATTGGCTGCTGAACTAATTGCAGGATTTTGATTATTTAGAAAAATAGAATTTCTAATAATAGGACTTCCATTAGAGAAAGTAATAGCTCCTCCTGAGGCTGAACCGGTAACGTGATTTGTAATTTCACAATGTTCCATTAGAAAATTGGGTGTTATTACACGAATTCCCCCTCCATATTCGATCAAAGTATTGTTAAAATAAACTTCTGCAGTATCATAAAACCAAAACCCTTTGTAAGGTATTGCCGTATTTGTGGCTGTAATTGTAATGTTATCAGCACTACTAAAAAAATATCCTTTTACTTCTATTTCTACATTTTCATCTATTTCCAACCGTAGGCTTTTATCCAATAAAAGAGAATCTGTTTCCTCTACTAATAAGTTTTCATGTAGTGTATATGTTGTTCCAGAAACAGAAATAGTACTAGGTGAATGGAGTGCTATTGAGTCTAAGGTCCAATGAACATTAGCATTGGGAGTTGAGTACTGAGCTTGTAAAGTAAAGAGGTTTAAAAGTGTAGTTATTACAATTATTCTAAATGACATAGTATAAGATTTAGTGAATTTTCTAGACGCAAGTTAAAATATTTTTAGAAATTTGTTAAAGTAAAGTTGCTTGATACAAATTATACATGCTGACAAAAAAAACAAAATATGGACTAAAAGCAATGGTGTATTTGGCTAGAAATTCACAAGGGCAGCCTATTTTAATTTCAGAAATTGCAACTGAAGAAAATATCCCTTTGAAATTTTTAGAAGGAATTTTATTGGATTTAAAAAATAAAGAGTTACTTGCTTCCAAAAAAGGAAAGGGTGGAGGCTATTTTTTAAACAAATCGGCAAAAGATATTTCGATAGCTTCGATCATTCGGGTTTTAGATGGTCCGATTGCACTTTTACCATGTGTAAGTTTAAATTATTATAAAAAATGTGATGACTGTATTGACGAATTCACGTGTTCGCTAAACCGTGTTATGGTACAAGTTCGGGACAAAACGCTTAAAGTATTGGAACGCCAATCATTGGATGATTTGGTTTAGTTAGAAATTTTTTAATTTATTACTATACTAATTTACTAGACTTTTGTATATTTGGAAATAAATCTTAAATCTTTTTAAGATTATTTGTGTGTTAGTTATTTATGCCTCACCTAAGAACTTCTAAGTGAGGTTTTTTTATACCCTGAATTTTCTAGGATTAAGAAGAAATAAGCTCCTTTGCTTGACTAAGTGCAGTCTCAGTCACATTAGAACCACTAATGAGGCTTGCAATTTCAGAGATACGTTGTTCATCATTTAGTAAAACAACCTCAGTCAGTGTTTGGTTATTTGAAGCCTGTTTCTGAACCTTGAAGTGCTGTTTAGCCTTTGAAGCAACTTGCGGTAAATGAGTGATGCTAATTAACTGTAAATCATTAGCCATTTCTTTCATCAAATTACCAACTTCATTTGCCACTTTTCCGGAAACTCCGGTGTCTATTTCGTCGAGAATGAGAGTCGGTAAATCTAACTTTCCTGCCATCATTTTTTTTATGGCAAGCATCAACCGTGAGCGTTCGCCACCTGAAACAGATTTTCCTATTTTTTTTAGTCCAACCCCTTTGTTGGCACTAAAAAGAAAATCTATTTCATCTTTTCCATTAAAGCTAAAATCAGACTTTGGCCGAACTTCTATTTTTAGAGTAGCATTTTCCATTCCTAATTTTGATACGGAAGCCAAAAGCTCTTTTTCAACTTGTGAAATGATGGATTTTCTACCTTTGGATAATGCATTAGATTTTGAAATTAATTGTTTTTCGCTTTCTAAAAGTTCATTTTCCAAATGAGTAATTTTTTGTTCCAATTGTTGAAAATTAGACTTTTCATTTTCCAAACTTTCTTGAATTTTTAGTAATTCTTCAATTGAATTAGCATGGTGTTTTGTTAGTAAGCCATGAATCAGATCAAGCCGCTCATTTATTTCAAGTAATCGTTGAGGATTGGACTCAAGGTGCTGTATTTTAGCACTTATTTCATTTCGAATATCATCTAGTTCTATCTTTGTAGAAACAAGTCGTTGACCTAATTTTCCAAGTTCATCTCCAAATTCGGCAATTTTTTGCAATCGGTTGGAACTTTCTTGAAGCTGGGACAGAATACCAAATTCAGTAGCATCAAATTTATTTTCTATCTCAAATAAAACACGTTGAATTTCATCAACATTCTGTAATTCCTTTTGTTCTGTTTCTAATTCGAGTAACTCATTTGAACGCAAATCTGCATTGCCCAATTCATCGACCAAAAACTGTTTGTAGTCTGCTTCTTTACTGCTATCTTCTAATTGTTTTTTGTGATTTTTCAATTCAGAAACCTTTTGAAGATGGTTTGAATAGATAAGTTGATAGTTTTTTAATGTTGAAATTTGCTCTGCATAAGCATCTAAAATCAAGATTTGATAATTTTGATGGAGTATATTCTCTGAATTAAATTGAGAATGAATGTCAATTAATGATTCTCCTAATTCCTGCAAAATGTTTAGGGTAACGGGAGTGTCATTTACAAAAGCACGTGACTTTCCACTAGAAAGCAGCTCTCTACGTAGAATTGTTTCTGTTTCATAATCCAAATCATTTTTTTCAAAGAATTTTACCAAATTCAAATTTGAAATATTAAAACTTGCTTCAATGATGCATTTTTTTGATTGGTCATTGAGTTGTTTCAAATCGGCTCTTTCTCCCAAAATAAGTTTGAGTGCTCCTAGCAAGATGGATTTCCCTGCACCGGTTTCACCTGTGATAATTGTAAGACCATCAGAAAATTGCAGTTGCAATTTGTCTATGATAGCAAAGTTTGAGACTGAAAGTCGAGTAAGCATTATTTTTTCAGATTATTCCAAATCGAACTATTGGTAGGGGAAAGTGCGTTGAGTGTTTCTTTTATGTCACCAATGTTTGCGGATGACATCATACCTCCACCAAATATTTTCCCAATTTCATCTTTTTTTGCCATAAAAAATATATCAAGTGGATAAAATAATGCATAATTTCCATCTTGATAAAAACTTAGTGTTTCCAGCGTTTTTCCAATTGTGTTTTTAGCTTTTGATTCACTATCACCCATTTGGTCTAGTCCTGCTCTATGGTACTGATAATAAATGTTTCGAAGCGTTTTGTTGGTCTGTTTTAGCGTATTGTTGATAAGTGAAGAGCGAGCTTTGTTTCCATCAATTTCACCCCATCCGCTGTAGTTTGTTCCACTAGCATTAGTAGCAATTTGTTGGCTTATTTTGAAGTGAGGAGTTCCACCCTCTAGTTGGAAAGTGTCTGCATCTATTCCCAAAATATAATAGACATAAAAAGCTGTAACATCTGTCAAATTCTTATTACTAAACTTTCTAGGATTAAAAATTAGCTCTTCGTATTCTGTGTATTCAAAGTCAAAATTATTATCGACAAAATTTAATACCGGAGTGAAATAGGTAGAATTATAAACGGGTCTTCTACTCTGAATTTGAAGTCGCCCACTGTAGTTATTGCCTTCTCTTTTTGTTATGATAATTAGAAAATTAGCTTCAATTTTTTCATATATTTTATAGCGACTGTCTGTCCATTTGGTAGTATTGATGAAATCGCTTAGTGAACGTTCTAATGTTTTGTAAACTTGAGTGTTAGAGCCTTGTACTTGTGAAAAATCAACAGTTACAGTTGCTAGAAATTCTTGTGCAGAAATAGTAATTGAAAATAAAAACCCAATAAAAACCCATTTCAATTTATTCATAATTTGTGTTTTTCGATGATAAAGTTAAGAATATCTTTTGCAACTTCACTTTTATTTTTTGCTTCATAGGAAATATACTCACCATTTTGTGGAATGATGGTTATTTTATTTGTATTTTTTTGAAAACCGGCGTCGCTGTCTTGTAATGAATTTAGGATGATTAAATCTAGATTTTTACGTTCTAATTTTCCTTTTGCATTTTCTAACTCATTATTGGTTTCCAGTGCAAAACCAACTAAAATTTGATGGGATTTGGCTTTACCTAATCCACTTAAAATATCGGGATTTTTGGTCATTTCTATGGTCATTTGTTCTTCTTTCTTTTTAATTTTTTGTTTAGCAATAGTTGCAGGTCTATAGTCAGCAACTGCGGCTGCCATAATCACGATATCAGCATTTTCAAAATTGTATTCCATGGCTTCTTTCATTTCCAAAGCAGATACAACATTTATACGTTTTATGTTGTAATTATCGGTACCGATATTGGAAGGCCCACAAACTAAAGTGACTTCAGCTCCCATGTCTAAAGCTGATTTAGCAATTTCAATTCCCATTTTTCCGGAAGAGAAATTTCCAATAAACCGAACAGGATCTAAAAGTTCATACGTTGGTCCTGCTGAAATCAAAACTTTTTTTCCAAATAGAGGAGCCTGTTTTTGCAGTGAGTTTGAAATAAAAGAAAGAATATTCTCAGGTTCTGCCATGCGCCCTTCACCAACTAATCCACTAGCCAATTCTCCACTTTCAGCGGGAATGATAGTATTTCCAAATGATTGTAATTTTTTTAAATTTTCTTTGGTAGAGGGGTGTTGGTACATGTCCAAATCCATAGCCGGAGCAATATAAACAGGACATTTGGCTGATAAGTAGGTAGTTAACACTAAATTGTCAGAAGCTCCATCCGCCATTTTAGAAATGGTGTGTGCTGTTGCTGGGGCTATAAGCATAAAGTCTGCCCAAAGTCCTAGTTCTACATGGTTATTCCAATTGCCGGAATTGTCAGAAAGTTCCCACTCTACCGGATATTTGGACAAAGTTGTAAGTGTAAGAGGTGTTACAAATTCACGTGCTTTTGGTGTCATAATAACACGTACCTCTGCACCTTTTTTTATGAGTAGGCGAACCAAAAAAGCAATTTTATAAGCAGCAATTCCTGCTGTAACTGCTACCAGCACTTTTTTCTGGTTCAGAATAGACATAGTATTGTTTATTTAGTTTCCTCTTCCTCGTTAGGATTTCTATAATAAATGTCGTTACTCATCCATTCTTTTATAGAAATTGAAGTGGGTTTTGGAAGTCTTTCATAAAACTTTGAAACTTCAATTTGTTCTCTGTTTTCAAATATTTCTTCCAAAGAATCAGTATGAGAAGCAAACTCATCCAATTTTTGGATTAATTCTGTTTTCATTTCTTGATTAATCTGTTCGGCACGTTTTCCCATAATCACAATGGATTCGTAGATGTTACCGGTTTTTTCTTCAATTATTCCTTTGTTAAAAGTCTCTGTAGAAGTTGGTGCGTCAAGTTCTTTGAAGTTCATATTTTATAGCTATTTGTTCGTTATTATTATGATTTATTTGCCTTTTTTGTTTTTCCATTCTCTATTTTGGAAGCAATTTCTCTGTGTTTTACCATATCATCTTCAACTTTTTTATTGATTTTAGATGCTTCGTCTGTAAATTTTGATTCAGGGAATGCTCTGGTAAACAGTCGGTATTGTGTCAAAGCATTTTGCAATCGTAATTCTTTCTTTTCAAATCGACTGAAATTTACAGCTAATTCGTATTTAGAACGAAGTGAATACATCATGGCCTCCTCACGGTATTTTGTGTCGGGATAGTCATCTAGCATATTGTCAAATGCAATTCCGGCTGCTTTGTATTTTAGCGTTTTGTAGTAAATTTTTGCAATCTCAAATGCTTTCTTTTCTAGTTTTTGTCGTAGTTCGTTAATGTATCCATTTGCTTCTTCCACTCTTGCTGAATTAGGGTAAGCATTGATGAATGATTGCAATTCATTGATAGCACTGTGTGTACTTGTTTGGTCTAGATTATAATCCGGAGAATCGGTATAAAATGAGTAAGCGGAGCGATAAGCAGCCTCTTCTGCACGTGAGTCAGAAGGATTCGTAATGTAAAAAGTTTTGAATTGATGAGCAGCTAAACGGTAATTTCTGTCTTGAAAATTTGCATCAGCTTGGTTATAAGCAATGTTTGCAGCATACTCAGTCCCGGCAAATGCGGATGATATTTTTGTGTATAATTCTATGGCATTTGCCCATTTTCCGTTTTCATATAACTCATTGGCGGTTTGTAGAATAAAATCTTTATCGGTACTTTTCATTGCCTTTTCAAAATCCTTGTTACAGGAAATGGCAATTGTTGCAATGAACATGAAAACTGCTAACTTTTTAAACATTCTGCAAAGGTATAAAAATTATTGCCACAAACATAAGATAAATGCTTGTGGCAATGTGTTAAGATTATCCAAATTTATTTTGGTGTGTTGAAAGTAGAAATATCTCTGTCAAATAGATACATTCCTCCTTTGTCATCACCAATTAAAGTAAGTTTGTCTAAAATGATTCTAGCCAGTCGTTCTTCTTCAATCTGTTCAGAAACATACCACTGTAAAAAGTTGTGTGTGGTATAGTCTTTTTCCTTTAAAGTTAGATCAACAATTTCATTGATTTTTTCAGATACTTTGATTTCGTGATCTAGTACCATTGTGAAAATCTCATTAAGGTTGTTGAAATCTTGTTTTGGCATATGTAGAGTAGGGATGATGGCAATTCCACCACGTTCATTGATGAACCGGATGAGTTTCAACATATGCATACGTTCTTCATCAGCATGAGCATATAGAAATTCTGAAATCCCTTCAAATCCACGAGCATCTGCCCAAGATGCCATTGCCAAATAGAGTTGTGAAGCAGTTGCTTCGGCTTCTACTTGATTGTTTAGGGCATCCATTATACTTTGTTTAATCATGATTTTAATATTTAAAGTTGTTCTAATAATTGTTTAATTTTCTCTGATAAGTTTCCACTTGCTGGAATTAGAGGAAGTCTTGTATAGGGTTCACAAATTCCTTTGTGAGCCAATAATGCTTTAATTCCGCATGGGTTTCCTTCTAGATAAATGGAGCGAGTGATGTCCATCAGTTTATAATGAAGTTGGTAGGCTTCTTCTACTTTTTTGTCCAAGGCTAATTTTATCATTTTGGAATACAATTCCGGTAATCCTTGTGCAATTACGGAAATAACTCCTTTTCCTCCCGCCAAAGTCATGGGAAGTCCAAATTCATCATCACCGGATAATACAATGAAGTTTTCGGGTAGGTCTTTTAAAATTTCGGTACTTTGTAAAAAGTTAGGAGAGGCTTCTTTTACGGCAACTATATTTTGAAAGTCATTTGCTAGTCGTAACGTTGTTTCAGAGTTGATGTTGGAACTGGTTCTCCCAGGAACATTGTACAGTATTATTTTTGCAGAAGTATTTTCGGATAAGACCTTATAATGCTGGTAAATTCCTTCTTGATTGGGTTTGTTATAAGCTGGTGAAGCAGAAAGAACAGCTGTAAAGTCTGATAAATCGGTTGTGCTAAATTCTTCTTTTACTACGGCAGTATTATTTCCACCAATTCCCAAAACCATAGGTACACGTCCACTATTAGCTGATTTTATGGTGTTTACGACTTCTTTTTTTTCTTCTTTTGATAAAGTAGGCGTTTCTGCAGTAGTTCCTAAACAAACCAAGTAATCCACTCCCCCGTTTATACTATAATCCACAAGTTTTTCGAGTGCTGGAAAATCTATACTTCCATCTTGATGAAAGGGTGTGATTAAAGCAATTCCTGTTCCGGTTATTTCATTCATCTTTTACAAAATTATAAGGTTATAATTAAATTTAATAGTGCTTAAAGTGATTTAGACTTATACTAAATCTCAATAAGTGGGTTATGCAAAATTACGGTTAATTAAATGAAAAAAACACAATCTTTCTCTCCTTATTTAGATTAAAAAAACTTTAAATTGTCTATAATTTTTCAGATAATTTCAGAATACTTTAAAACATTTCTCATCTTTGTAAAAAAGTCATTTTTTATGTGTTTTTTTAAATTTTTAGTACCCTTATTAGGAATTTTATTTCTTAATTCATGTGTGACCAAATCCTATCAAGTTCAGCAGGTAGATTATATTGAGAATACATTTGTCACTTCAGAAATAAAAGAAAATGATGAATTAGTAGAAATAATTTCACCATATAAAAAAGAGTTGGATACAGAGATGAATCAAATTTTAAGCTATACACCGATTGATTTACACAAAAAAGGATTTAATAGTCCTTTGGCAAATCTAAATTGTGATATGGTTTTGGAAGAGTCAAATTTGATTTATGAAAAAAGACACAATCAAAAAATTGATGTGTGTTTACTAAATCATGGGGGCATACGGCGAACTTTTACCAAAGGAAATTTGACAGTAAGAAATATTTATGAACTGATGCCTTTTGAGAACCAAGCAGTTGTAGTGAGTCTGTCTGGAGAGAAATTTCTAGAAATGATAAATTACCTTTCAGAGTCAGAAAGAGGACACCCTATTTCGGGACTGTACTTTAAACCGTTTGATGAATCATCTATTGTAGTCAATGGAAAACCGTTTGATATAAACAAAACCTATACTGTGGTGACAAATGACTATTTACAAAAAGGAGGAGATGGAATGAACTTTTTAAAGAGTCCTGTGAAATTAGAAATGTTGGATATAAAACTTCGTGATCTGATGTTGAATTATTTTGAGAAGCACGATACGATTCATGTTAATTTAGAAAGTAGAATTTTAAAGTAATGGAAAACAGAAGAACATTCCTGAAGAAAGTGGGAGCAGCATCTTTGTTGGCAGCAATGCCAATGGGTAATTTGTTGGCAGAAGAACTTGACTCAACTCAAAAAATTACCATTCTACATACTAATGATCAACACTCTCGGATTGAGCCTTTTGAAATTTCAGAAGATGAGCGGTACAGTGATAAAGGGGGATTTGCTCGTCGGGCAAGTTTGATTCAGCAGATCAGAAAACAAGAAGAAAACGTATTGTTACTAGATGCCGGAGATGTGTTTCAGGGAACACCTTATTTTAATTTTTACGGTGGGGAATTGGAGTTTAAACTAATGACAAAAATGGGGTATGATGCCGGAACGATTGGAAACCATGAGTTTGATAATGGTTTGCAGGGAATCAAAAACCAATTGCCTCATGCTGGGTTTGACATTATCAGTTCCAATTATGACTTTTCCAATACAATTTTGGAAGGAAAAATAGAGCCTTATCAAATTTATAAGAAAAATGGAGTTAGAGTAGGAGTATTTGCTGTAGGAATAGAATTGGAAGGATTAGTAGGCAAAGATATGTTTGGAGAAACTAAATATTTGGATCCAACTGAGATTGCTACAGAGATGGTGCAAGTTCTTCGAAATGAAAAGAAATGTGATTTAGTAATTTGTCTATCGCATTTGGGGTATGATTATGGTAAGGATTCATCTAAGGTTTCAGATGTTATTTTAGCTAAAAACACCACAGGAATAGATTTAATTATCGGTGGACACACGCATACTTTTTTGCCAAAACCACAAGAATACCAAAACAAGGACGGTAAAACTGTCCTGATTAACCAAGTTGGTTGGGGTGGACTGTATTTGGGACGGATTGATTTTTATTTACAACAAGGAAGATTGAAATCTTATACGCTGTATGATTTAGGAGATTATGAAGTCAATACTTCATTGTCTAAATCAACTGTTTAGGCTTTGTAAGGAGAATAATTTCTCTTTGTTCAATACGTACGGCAGTTGAGGAAGGTAGAATTTCTTCATCGTAAAAGTTCATAGTTTCTTTTATAAATTCGGCACCGAGGTAAAGTATAGCAGCTGAGAAATAAATCCAAATCAGTAGCATAATGACAGAGCCGGCAGCACCAAATGCAGTTGCGGTTGTGTTGAATTGCAGATAAAGTAAAATTCCATAACGACCAAGCATAAATAAAATTCCTGTAAAGATAGCCCCGCTTACTATGTATTTTGTTTTTACTTTAGCATCTGGTAGTAGTTTGAAAATCAATCCAAAAAGAGTGATGATTAGTAGAAAAGTGATACTGCTGTTTACCAAACCAAAAGTGTCAGGAAGAGAAAGATTTGGAAAAATACGAGAGATGAAATTCATCATTAGTTTACTGAAAGCACTTATCACCAATGAAACCATAGACAACAAGCTGATACCTACTACTAAACTGAAAGAAAGCAACCGATTTCCGATGAGTTTCAGCCAACTCCTTTTTGGTTTTGGTTTTATACGCCAAATAGTGTTAAGTGAATCTTGAATTTCAATAAAAATGGTAGTAGATGTGAAAATAACGGTACTGATTCCAATTACAACACCTATTCCACTTAGATTCTGATTGCTTATGTTTTCAACAAATGTTTGAATCTGAATTGCTATTTTTGAACTAAATAATTCAGTTAATTCCGTGAAAATTTTTGATTTAACTTCGTTGCTTTGAGTCGTTTTTCCATAAAATAAACCCACACACCACAATGAAATCAATACTAACGGACCGATGGAAAAAGTGGTATAATAAGCCAATGAAGCACTCATTTTAAAACACTTGTCACGTAAAAAACTTTTTATGGAGTTTTGCATAATAACAATAAAGTTTTTCCAATAATGAACGCTGAAAATACTTGGAATCATTTTATGAATTTTTACCGAGTAACTTTTAGTTCTGTGGTATTTTTCATTTTCAAAAAGCACATGATTACAAAACTGATTAGAAATGAAGCTCCCATTGCCAAAGTTGCCACTTGCATTCCATCAGTCAATTCTATAATAATTCCAAAAGTTAAAAGTCCAAGACTAAGCGCAACTTTTTCAAATACATCATAAAAACTAAAGTAGGTTGTATGGTCTTCAGTTTCAGGTAGTAATTTTGCATAAGTAGAACGCGAAAGTGCCTGAATCCCTCCCATAACCAAACCAACCATTCCTGCCATAATGTAAAATTGTATTTCAACATTGGCTCCATTTTTATTGATTAAAAAACCTAAAATACAGACAGCTATCCATATCACAATTCCAATCAAAAGCGTATTTCTATTGCCTATTTTTCCTGATAAATAAGAAAATAGCCATGCTCCTAAAATTGCTTCAATCTGTATCAGAAGTATAGTCATGATTAGTTTGTCGGTACTTAGTCCTATTTCTTTCTGTCCAAAAAGTGCAGCTGTCAAAAATATGGTTTGCATCCCTAGACTATAAAAGAAAAATGAACCTAGAAAAACCCGAAGACTTGTAATTTGGATTAGTTCTTTCAAAACTTTGTACAATTCTCTAAAACTTGATTTAAAAATAGATGAAGGAATTTTTTTATTGTAAATATTGACAGGAAGCCTTCTGAAAGTAATTTGAGCAAACCCTATCCACCAAATACCTACCAATACGAAACTTAGCCGTGTGTAAAAATTTTGATTGTCTTTTCCGATTACTTGAATTAAGATAAGACAAATAACCAGTAACAAAACAGAACCAACATAACCTACCATAAAACCCTGTGCCGAAACTTTGTCAATTCGGTCTTCTGAAACCAATTCGGGTAAGTAGGCGTTATAAAATACCAAACTTCCCCAGTATCCAATTCCGGCGAGTACGTTTAGTGTTAATCCAAGCCAAACTTTGTCCGGAGTGAAAAAAAACATTCCCATACAACTAAAAGAACCGAGGTAGCAGAAAATTTGTAGAAACTTCTTTTTGTTCCCGATGGTATCGGCAACAGAACTTAAAACAGGTGAAAGTAAAATGACAATAATAAAACAAAGTGCCAGTGAAAAATTGAAAGCTGACTCCGGATGAAATCCTAAAAAAGGAATCGGCTCTCCCGAAGATGAAGTTGTGACAACACCGTAATAAATAGGGAAAACAGCTGAAGCAATTACTAGTGAATGTACTGAATTTGCCCAGTCATAAAACTTCCACGCATTGACAATTTTTTTATCATTTTTTTGAAGCATAAACTCGTTTTAGTAGTATTAAACCCGATAGCGAATATAAGATAGTTTTTACAATTCTTGGGAAACATTGTCAAGGTTGGCAGGGAAATATTTTTACCTTGAAGTTTCTCGGAACCTCCATCTCTAGATAAAATACACCGATTATTCCACACATAATTGTAAATTTTTATAAAAATAAATGTTTCATGATAAACAATTATGCAATTTAATCAGTGATTATCATTCATAAATAGGATTTTTTCTACTTTTTCTCAAAGATTTCTTGTGTATTTTTCTATGTTTGTTTCTTCAATATTTTATTATGTATAGGTTAGCATTATTTCTTATTCTATGTTCGGTATGGGCTGAAGCTCAGTTTAAATTAAAAGAAAATCAAGCAGTTTTTATCACATATGAAACACTAAATCATGATAAAATACAGGAAAATGATAATTCTACTTTATTGATATCTAATGAAAGTAGTGCCATTTTGACAACGCTAAATGACTATGAAGGAAAGTCAGATTTTCCATTTGAAGGGAAATGGATTTTACAGGATGAGTCAAAGGTTTTAAAAGGATTTATATTAAATGAAAATGAAGGTTTTTTCACAGAAGATTCAACCGATATTGCTAAACAACCCTTTGAGTTTTTAGCTGAATCCAAAATAATTTTAGGTTACAAATGCAATTTAGCAAAAACGATTATTAATTCTAATACGATTGAATTATGGTATGTAAAAGATTCTAATGTGAAAGGATCACCATATATTTTGGGACAAAATTTGGGATTGGTATTGGAAATTACAAGGAATAATAATTATACAATTCGAGCAAAAAAGATTTCAGCTAAAAAAGTAAACTTCCCTGATTATTTAAAAAAGATTCAATTCAAAAAAGTAGATAAGTTAACGTTGAATGATAAAATATGGAAGAGTAAATTTATCACAATTCCAATTTTTCAAAAACAACAGATTCATTTTTCAGAAGAATTTACAGCAAGAGAAAACGTTATGCGATTTGCAAATGGAACAATTGTGGTCAAAAAAATGAAGATTCCTTTGTTTGGTTCATCAGATAAATTATTTATAGATTTAACTGAACAGTCCAATGGAGATGCCTATGACCGAACCGGTTCCATTTTTTTAATTCCAACAGACAAAAAGCAATCTTTTTTAGAGGGGTTGGAAAAAGGAGCTAAGTCATTACCTGTTTATAATAATGGAAATGGGAAAGAATATCAAGGAGTAGTGGCTACAAAAAATTATAGTCCATTAGTTGAGTTGATGCGGTTTTTCACTCCATTTGGAGTACATCATTTTAACGACCGTTTCACATTAAAAGACAAAGCATGGCAGGATTCAGCATTTTATCGGCAGGATATTACAGATTATGCAAAGTTTTTTAATGGTAAAGAAGTTTATATTGGGGTATTTATAGGAAATTACGATAAAGGTGGACATCAAATTTCACTAAATTTAACAATTCACAAAGAAACAAGTGTAAAAGCTAATCCAACTAAAATAATTCCTTTATTTAACACGCTGAATGTTATGGAAATGGCAGGACAGAACTATGGAACAATGTTTAATTCAGGAAACGGTTTACAGATAGAATTTGAACTAAAAGAATCACTAAGAAGCGCAAAACTGCGCTATACCACAACCGGGCATGGTGGGTGGGAAAATGGTGATGAATTTGTACCAAAGAAAAATTCAATTTTACTTAACGGAAAAGCTATTTTTGATGTAACTCCATGGCGAGAAGATTGTGGTTCTTATCGGCTTTATAATCCTGTTTCAGGGAATTTCTCCAATGGACTTTCTTCATCGGACTATAGTCGTTCCAATTGGTGTCCGGGAATGGTTACAAATCCTTATTTTATAGAGTTAGGTGACTTGACTGCGGGTAAACATATCATTCAAGTTATTATACCACAGGGTGAACCAGAAGGAACTAGTTTTAGTGCATGGAACGTTTCAGGAGTATTGGTGGGAGATTAGTTTAAATAATCTAAAAACTCCTCATCCGGAATTTCAACCGCACCCAAACTTTCTAAATGATTTGTATGAACTTGGCAATCAATTAATTCATATCGATTTTGGTATTTTTTTACAAAATAGATAAATCCGGCTTTGGAAGCATTTGACACTTTTGCAAACATGCTTTCACCGGAAAAAATTCGTTTTCCTTCTATACCATAAAACCCACCGACCAATTCATCACCTTGCCAAACTTCTACACTTTTTGCCAGTCCTTCTTTGTGAAGTTTTATATAGGCAGACATCATTTCATCAGTTATCCAACTTCCTTTTTGACCGGAACGGAAAATATTTCTACAGTTTTCAATCACTTGTTCAAAACATTTATTTTCAGTAAAATGAAAAACATTATCACGTAGAATTTTTTTCATTGATTTAGAAACTATTAATTCGGTAGGAAATAAAACAAATCGGGGATTGGGAAACCACCAAAGAATGGGTTCATTTTCGTTAAACCATGGGAAAATACCTTTTTCATAAGCCAATTTTAACCGTTCTAGATGCAAGTCACCCCCATAAGCAATAATTCCATGTCTATTGGTTTTTGAGTAATCAGGAAAAGATAGTTCGTCTGTCAATAAAATCATAAATCAAAAATAGTAATAATCAGTATTTAAACGAATTTTTCGGTTAGGCTATGGAAGCAAAACTTAGTATCTTTGGTAAGTTTTATTAACGAATGATTAAAAAAATGAATATAAAATCCATAGATACATCTTTAGTTACGCCTGCGGAATCTATAAAATATTTGCAAAACTCAGTGGCTCCCAGACCCATAGCTTTGGTAAGTACAATTGATAAGGAGGGCAACGTAAATTTGAGTCCATTTAGTTTTTATAATGTATTTAGTTCCAATCCACCAATTTTAGTTTTCTCTCCTTCTAGGAGGGTTCGTGATACAACAACCAAACATACGTTAGAAAATATAGAGGAGGTTAGGGAGTGTGTGATTAATACAGTTTCGTATGATATAGTTCATCAGACTTCTTTGTCTAGTACGGAGTATGGAAAGGGTATTAATGAATTTAAAAAAGCAGGATTACATGAAATTCCTTCAGAAAAAATAAAGCCTCCTCGTGTAAAGGAGTCAAAGGCTTCATTTGAGTGTAAGGTAAAGGATTTGATTTATTTGGGGCAAGGTGGTGGAGCTGGAACACTGGTTGTGTGTGAAGTTTTGATGATTCATGTAGACGAATCTATTTTAAATGAACAAGGACAAATTGACACTCGAAAAATAGATTTGGTTGGGCGAATGGGGGAGTCTTGGTACACGCATTCTAATGGAGACTCACTTTTTGAAATTCCCAAACCATTGGTCACAAAAGGAATAGGGGTAGATTCTTTGCCAAATGAAATTAGGTTGAGTACTATTTTTAGTGGAAACGATTTGGCAATGTTAGGTAATGTTGAAAAATTATTACAAGGTGAGTTTAATGATGATACATCTGTTCACCAACATGCAAAAGACCTTCTAAAGGATGGTGATGT